>JASLRF010000293.1 GCA_030744095.1 Pirellulaceae bacterium
CGCTTCGGTCGCTTTTAGGCCACCACGAATCGCATCGCGCGTGCGATTTTCGTCGTGAACCTTTTGCCAAGCTCGCTCGATCACCTGCTCTTCGATTTCTCTTGGCACCACGACAATCCCATCCAGGTCGGCGAACACCAGATCGCCCGGGCAGAACCGAACTCCAGCAATCTCGACGGGCACATCGAGATCGATGACGCGTTGCCGATTCTGGCTGTCGTAGGCGCTGGTCTGTCGCGCGAATACAGGGAATTCCATCTCTCGCATCTTGGCAACATCTCGGACCGCACCGTCGACGATGGCGCCCAGGCAGCCCGAATTGCGGGCAGCGGTCGAAAGTAGCTCGCCCCAGAGCGCTGAATGACAAGATCCGCTTGCCGCTGCAATCATCACATCATCGGCCTGACAACTGTCGACGGCCCGCAACTCCAGCTCGTACGGTCGCGGATCTTCGTGGAACATGTCCGCCCACAGTGTTGTCTTGCAGCGTCCCACCAGCAGGGTGTCACCGCTGTAGGGTCGCAGGCAAACGCGAGGAGATTGGTGGCGAAATCCCAACGAATCCAGCGCGTCGGCGACCACGGCCGCGTACAAAGATTCGCGCATCATGGCCAACGTAATGTCAGATGGCATGAGAGTTTCCTTTGCCGGTAAGTGGCGAGGGGCGAAGCGAAGCTGTATTTTGTATGCCAGCGGCGCGACTGGATAAACCACACATGAAGCGAATTGTGTGACCACGGCCAGGACGACCGTGGTTGGCCCTGCCGCCTATCTCTTGCCAATTTGCGAAAGCACAATCTATGCGCGTCGGCATTATCGCCCTGCTTCACGAATCCAACACATTTATCGCACAACCGACGACGTTGGACCATTTTCGTGAGAACTGGCTATTCACGGGCGAGACCATTCGAGAGCGGCTGGCGGACACGCCACATGAAGTGGGCGGTTTCCTGGCTGGATTGGCCGCCGACCGAACTGAAGCGGTGCCGCTGTTGGCCGCCCGCGCAATGCCATTCGGCCCCCTTTCGGCGGACTGTTTCGACGTACTGTTGGAGATCATGCGAGCTGAACTGTCGGCCGCCGGACCGTTGGACGGCATCCTCGTCGCGCCGCATGGAGCGACCGTCAGCGAGGCGTTCCCCGATGCTGACGGTCATTGGCTATCGGAATTGCGAGATCTGGTCGGTCCAGAATTGCCAGTTATTGGGACGCTGGACGCCCACGCGAATCTGTCTCAAAAAATGATCGACGCGACCGATGCGCTGATCGCGTATCGGACAAACCCACATCTGGATCAACGCGATCGAGGAATCGAAGCGGCCGTCATGCTGGCAGCCACGCTGCGAGGTGAAATCGCGCCGACCCAGGCTGCGGCGTTTCCGCCCATGGCAATCAACATTGAACGGCAATTGATCAGCGATCCACATTGTCAGCCGTTGTATCAACTGGCTGATCGGTTGCGAGACCGAGACCGGGTCTTGTCAAACAGCATTCTGCTTGGATTTCCCTACGCAGACGTGGCAGAGATGGGCTCATCCACGATCGTCGTCACCGATGGCGACGCGGAACTCGCGCGACGGTCAACCGCCGCGCTGGCGGAGTATCTGTGGACACATCGCGAGGATTTCGCCGGTCAGCTGTTAGAGATCGAGACGGCGCTGGACCAAGTGACCAGCCTGCCCGGCCCAATTTGCTTGCTCGACATGGGCGACAACGTAGGGGGAGGATCGCCCGGCGACAGTACGCATTTGGCGTACGCCATCGACGCTCGTGGCATCACGGATGCGTTCGTTTGCCTCTACGATCCTCCAGCTGTCCAGCAAGCAGCCTCAGGTGGTGTGGGCGCTCAAGTCGAAATGGCTGTCGGCGGCAAGACCGATCAGTTGCACGGGAAACCGTTCTCGGCGAGATTCACCGTGAAAGGCCTGTACGATGGCCGCTTTCATGAACCCGAAACGCGTCACGGAGGTTTTACCGACTGTGATCAAGGCCCGACAGCGGTTGTGCGAGCCGAAACGGGCGTGACGTTTATGCTGACATCGCGTCGTATGCCACCGTTCAGCCTGCATCAGCTGACGACCTTCGATGTCGACCCAACGCAGTTCCACGTCTTAGTTGCCAAAGGAGTGAACGCGCCAGTTGCGGCGTACCGGCCGGTCTGCCGCCATCTGCTCCGCGTCAACACGCCCGGCTGCACGACCGCCGACATGACAACGTTGAACTTCGAAGACCGACGGCGACCACTGTTTCCGTTTGAAAAGGATTCTGCCTGGGAGCCGTAAGAGAAGACCATGAAAGGTGGTTTGATGGTAGAGATTCAAAAATCGCAAATCATCGGTCAAAAAAGCGGACCGCACTTGCTAATTACCGGAGGCGTACATGGCGACGAATTCGAGCCGATGTGGGCCATTCGCCGGTTGGCCGGTGAAGTCGATGCCGACGCGCTTCGCGGGCGTCTGACGCTCGTGCCTGTCGCCAATGAAGCTGCCTTTCTGCGCGGCGAGCGGACGGCAGACGACCAGCTCGATCTGGCCAGAACGTGCCCGGGCAAACCTGACGGCTCGATCACCGAACGGACCGCACATGCGCTGAGCGAACTGATTCGGACCGCTGATTTCTACATCGATCTCCACACGGGCGGTCGTGCGATGAGCGTCTGGCCGCTGGTTGGCTACAAGCTGGTTCGCGATGCCAAGATGTTGGCGACCCAGCGACGGATGGCGCGGGCATTTAACCTGCCAGTGGTTTGGGGCACGGATTACCGCCTGCAAGGTCGCACATTGTCCGTCGCTCGGGACGCGAACATTCCGTCGATTTACGCCGAGTACTTGGGGTCCGGATTGTGCGATCCCAAGGGGGTCGATGCCTATGTCGAAGGTTGCCTCAACGTAATGGCGGAACTGGATATGCTGGACGGCGCCAGCTTGTCGCACCAAGGGGCGGCATCACGAATTCGATATGAAGTGGATGATCATCGAGAAAGTGCCGGCCACATGCAGATCCGCAATCCATCACCGCGAACTGGGTTCTTCCAACCCGCCGTGCAGCTTGGACAGTCCATCACCGTTGGTGCCGCGCTGGGAGAAGTTACCGACGTTATGGGCGAGCAACGCACGACCGTCTGGTCACGGGAGAGCGGCATCGTGATTGTATTACGCACTTTTTCACGCGTTTTCGAGGGTGACGCGTTGGCCGTGATTCTGGAGACCGACCTACCGCCCCGCGAGGACGAACATGCCTCAAATTAAGGTCAACATGCGTTGCCAATTCGCTCTTTACCTGCTGAATTGGGGTTTTGTGCGACGAAACGGGCCTATCACAAACGGGCTGGACCGAGCGCAGCTCTCGTTTTGCTGGGGAAAACTCCCTAGTTTCACGCAAAACCAGACGGTATCGCGATCCGGCGGCAGCCAGGAAAACGAGCGACATTCCCAGGCTAATGCGCTGGTCGCGGCGACCGGCGATCGGTACGATTCCAACAGGGTTCCGCTTGCGGCCTGGAATGGGCGGACTTAGATTAGGGTGACAAAGACGGTCGCTCGTGCGACGGGGCACAGTTAATTGAGCCCCCAGCTCTCGCGGCCCAATTGCCCACCGCGAAGCTCGCCATTGTTGCTGAGTCTTACACTTCTTTCAGGAAAGATTAAAAGAGGAGTTGGTTCCATGTTGCATCGGATGAATCACAAGGGAGCGCTCCTGTTTGGCGCCGGCCTGTCTCTGGGACTTTGCGTTGGCGTTGGGATGCTGATTGGTGCCCTGGTCAGTCAGCAAGGCCAGTCGTCGAAACAAGGTTTCCCGGTGGAATTGTTACATGCCTCGGCGACAGATAGTACGAGCACGATGGCCATCTCCACCGGCCACATTGCCGACAACATTGAAGGCCTTTTCGTCTTGGATTTCATAACCGGCAATCTCCAGTGCGAAGTCCTCAATTCTCGCACGGGCGGCGCTGGCGGCCTGTTCAGACATAACGTCTCGCTTGATTTGGGTGTGCAACAAGGAAAACAGCCTAGGTATTTGATGGCGACGGGTGTGGCCGATTTTCGGGTCCAGGCAGGTGGCAATCTTAGGCCTGCAGGCTGTATCGTCTATGTCGCAGATGCGAATTCAGGTCGTTACGCGGCCTACATGTTGCCCTGGAATAAGGCTGCCGCCCAACAAAACGTCAACCAGGTCTATCCGATGAAGTTGTTGTGGACGGGCAACGTCCGTAACGTGGTTGTCGAATAGAGTGATGTGAAATTCACAAACGTGCTGCTTCGCACGCCTGTCTGGAAAAGTCATCGACTCGGCATCTTCGCGATGTCGGGTCTTTTTTTTATACTGCGGTTATGAAGATCATCTTTAATGGCGAGTCTCGCGTCGTGACGGACGAGATTACAGTCGCGGACCTGCTTGCTGAATTCAATTTGACGCCTCGGTTCGTTGCCGTGGAAGTCAACGAGGAACTTGCGCCGCGAGCTGGACACAAGACCCATGTCTTACGCGACGGCGATCAGGTCGAAATCGTGACACTAGTCGGTGGAGGATAAGCTAGGATGACAAAGGAAACCCAAGTGACGGAATCGCCAATCACGGATCATCCGCCCACCGCCCAGGCGGAGTCATTCGAACTGGGCAACCATCTGTTTCAGAGCCGGCTGATTGTGGGGACGGGCAAATACGAATCCTATGATCTTATGCGCGATTCGCTCGAACTGTCCGGTGCCCAGTGCGTGACCGTGGCCGTTCGACGTGAGCGACTTTATGACGGTGCGGGGAGGAACATCCTCGATTACATCGATCTGGACCGTTACACGGTGTTGCCCAACACGGCTGGCTGCTTCAATGCAAAAGACGCCGTCCGTACCGCCCGGCTCGGCCGCGAGATTCTGCTAGGCCTGGAAAACCCTGGTGCCGATTGGGTCAAGCTGGAAGTGTTGGGCGATACGAAGACGCTGCTGCCGGATCCAATCGAAACACTCGGGGCGACAGAGCAACTTGTGGCCGAAGGCTTTCATGTCCTTTGCTATACCAACGACGATCCAATCGCGGCCCGGCGACTGAAAGCGGCCGGCGCGACTGCGGTGATGCCGGCGGGCAGCCCAATCGGATCAGGGCAGGGCGTCTTGAATGCGAACAACCTTCGGATCTGTCTTGAATATCTGAAGGAAGACGACCCCAACTATCCCGTCATTGTTGACGCAGGTGTCGGCACGGCCAGCGATGTGACGATCGCGATGGAGCTAGGGGTTGACGGCGTGTTGCTTAACACAGGAATCGCGCACGCGCGTGATCCACTGGGCATGGCCCGTGCCATGAAAGCGGCCTGCGAAGCCGGACGCTGGGCGTACTTGTCCGGTCGCATTCCCAGACGTTTGTATGCCACCGCCAGCAGTCCCGAAGACGGCGTGATCGGGTCACGTCCACGCTGGTAAGACAAACCTCTGGCCGATTCAACATGGTAGCCATTTGGGTAGTGGGTCAGCTTGAACGCTCCGCATTGCTGGAAGGGGTCGGGAGTCTTTTTCGGATGACAGCGTACGAGTGTTCGGGCGAGCTTTGGCTGAAAAAGACTCCCGACCCCCTCGATGGCACAACATGGTAGCCGTTTGAGACCACGGCCCAGGAAGATAGTGCGCGGATCGCGCCGCTTGGATTCTCCCCTGCCAAACTACTTCAGCGGCTTCTCGAACGGCTGACCGGTTGCGGTCAAATACATCAGCGCCAAGACCAGGATCGAAAACGGGTCGTAAATAATCCGCCCCACACAACAAGTGCACATAACGAACAGCCCTCCCAGAATCTGCATGACCAACATGGTCAAAAAAGCGGTCATCTTATTGCCTCGCATGAACTTGCGAGACATCCCCATTGCAGCAAACACACCTTGTCGACGATCGATCACGAAGAACATCGAGAGCATGTAGTTCAACATAATCAGCATCAGAGGAATCAGACAAGCCACCATTCCAGCGACGGCGCATATCGCCGTGACTTCATCGTCACGCGTAACGATCCAGGCGATCAAAGCGGGTGTGCCGCAGAACAAGATCACCAGCAGGACGAAGATTCCAAACAGCACCATCGTCAATCCCAGCGCACGCCCCAAGTACGGCCCGGTCTGTGACAGGACGTTGAGATCTGCTCGCCGATCACGTGCCATCCTCGTACAAAACAAGATCGACACGATTCCCAGCCACGTCTGTGCTACGAAGTTGAGGGGAATGCTAACAAGCTGAGCACCAATAATGACCGTGATCTCGCCAGTCGCATTAGCGACCCCGCTGATCACTTGATTGACGATTCCCAATCCAATGTTGACCCCGAACAAAACCGCACCGAAGGTCGCCATGGGACCCAAGTTGTCCATCGTGATCGACCAGGCGGTGTTAAGCAGTTGATCAAACGAGATCTTGTTAAGGGTCAGCTCTCCTTCGATTGTCGGTTTGGCCTCAACGACGCCACTCGAGAGACTTGGCGAGGCATACGGATTCTCGCTGTCCAATGCACCGTCACTCGTGCCCATCGTGCCCATCGTGCCAAAC
>JASLRF010000294.1 GCA_030744095.1 Pirellulaceae bacterium
GCCACGTTCTTTGTTGGTGAGGCACATTATGAACTGATCGAAGAAGCGGGCCGACCCGTCGCCGCAAGAGTTGCCACGCTGATCATGTCGTTCGACCATCGCCTGGTAAATGGCGTCGGTGCCGCGTCGTTTATCAATGCGGTGCGGAGTCAAATCGAGGATTCTGTTCCCGCCGATTCTGACCAGCTGAAGACGATCATCAAGCTGCGCGACGTGGCTTGACTTCCTGGTCGCGCAAGAGGGGTCATCACCGTCGGGGTGACCATATTGGATCGATCATCTGTCGATTCAAAGAGTCCCACTGTTCGGTCATCTCTTTTCTTTTCTTGGGTTGCGCCGCCGCCAGGTCACGTGCTTCGCCAATGTCGTCCGCAAGGTTGTACAGATGCCAATTGGCGTCGAAGCCGCGACGCGGATTCTTCAACAACTTCCAATCGCCGACTCGCACCGCAGTCTTCTGATTGAGACGCCAAAAAAGCACGTCATGCGGGCGCCCTGCTTCAAGTCCAGTCAAAAACGGGATCAGATTCACGCCATCGATGTTCCGCCGATCCGGGATCGGAGCGTTGGCAACTGCGGCGGCAGTGGCGTAGATGTCCAGCGAAATCACCGGGCGTCGTTCCGTCTTTCCAGCTGGCAACACACGAGGCCATTTGACCATGAAAGGCACCCTGATGCCTCCTTCAAAGACGTCCCCCTTGCCACCCCGCAACGGTAGATTGCTGGAGGTGAGTTCGCGAGTTGGTCCGCCATTGTCGCTGGCAAAGAACACCAGGGTATTCTCTTCGAGCCCACATTCTTGCAAAGCCTGCAGAACTTCGCCCACGCTGTCGTCCAGGTTGGCCAGCATCGCCGCAAAAATGCGCCGGTGGACATCCTCGATGTGGCCGAATCGTTTCATGTAGGCGTCAGCGCCTTGCAACGGGCTGTGGACGGCGTTGTAAGCAAGGTAGAGAAAGAACGGCCGGCCCCGGCTACGGTCGATGAAATCAACCGCTTCACGCGTCAAGGCGTCCGTCAGATACGCGGTTTCCTTGACGGGCTGCCCGCCACGCAAGATGGGGTTGTTGGCGTCGTAGGCCGGTTCGTTGCTTCCCATGTGGGTCGAGTAAATTAGGCGGCCGTCTTGGCTGATCCAGCGATCGTTATCACCACCAGTTGCCTTACTACCATTCGGCAGCGCCTTGCGACGCAACATGGTCGTTACCTGTCGATACGGTGGCGGCACGAAAAAGTGACCCTCGTGCATAAAGCCGAAGAATTCGTCGAAGCCACGCCGCGATGGATGAAACAAAGCGTGGCCACCCAAATGCCATTTTCCAAACAAGGCCGTTGTATAGCCGGCATCGTGAAGATGTTGCGCCAACGTGACCTCCGAAGCCGGTAGCCCCGCACGGGGATCCTCGTTGTGATGCCCGGTTGGGTTGTTTTCGTAGCCAAACCGAGTTTGATATCGACCAGTCATCAAGCCCGCGCGCGAAGCGCTGCAATACGCCGCCGTGACATAGCCATCGGTAAAACGAATTCCAGTCTTTGCGATCGAATCAATATGCGGCGTTGGAATCTGAGGATTGCCTTGGCAACCGAGTTCGCCATATCCCAAATCATCCGCAAACAAGAGCACAATGTTGGGGCGACGTCCGTCTGTTCGAGCAGCTTCCCGCTGAGCTAAGCATGGAGAAACGGCACCTATGATGAACAGCAGAAACAGTGAGAGTTTTCGGTACATGGGAGGTCTCTGGACGGGTGCGTGGAAATGCGTTGCCGGCGGTGTGTCCGGGCAGGAACTTCATTATGACTGCAGCGGACCATCCCGGCCATGCATCGTGACGACACATAGGGCAAGCTGCCCGAGGAACCGCGAATGAACGCCAATGCACGCGAATCTTCTCGTCCCATTAGCGCCCGTTCGTGTCCATTAGAAGTGGTTCTGCACCTGTTTCGACTGTTTCGCGCTCACGCATCATGTCTTCCTGAGACCGACCCCATTCAACTGCGCGGCGTCACCTCTTCCGCCCATTGGCGATGAAGCGTTTTGAGATGTTGGACGAGTTCCGTTTGTTCTTTGGCGTGATCTATTGTCTCTGGTTTGTCGTCAGTGAGCCGAAGTAGCGTCATTTTCGACTTACCTTCGGTCCCAATCAGTTTCCAGCCGCCATCTCGGACAGCCCACTTTTTGCCCCACTGAAAATGAAGAACGCCTCCGTAGCCTGACGGCGATTCGGCAGATTCGATGATGGGTAGTAAACTGTGGCCATCAAGCGTCGGAGCATCGGCTTCACGCTCGATCCCGCAGAGCTCTGACACGGTCGGATACCAATCCATCGCCGTGATGATCTGATCGCGGACCGTGCCTTGCGGCAGTTTTCCGGGGAAGCTGATGATCGCTGGCACGCGAACTCCGCCCTCCAGAAACGTCCCTTTCTGGCCGATCCACTTGCCCGTGTTGCCCCCGCCGCTGGCACCATAGAAATGCCCCTTCGGGTAACCGCTCTTGTGATTGTCAACTCGTATGCGGTTGGTTACTTCCTCCGAGTGGCCGTTGTCGCTCATGAAGATCACGATAGTCTTCTCTCGCAACTGGCAAGACTCGAGCTGTTCGATGATTCGTCCGATGTAGTAATCGGTTGTGGTCACGACAGCGCCGTAGGACCGACGTGCTGGATCCTTGATGTCCTGGTAAAAGTGTTCGTGCTGTTTCAGAGCCTGCTCGGGGTAGTGCGGAATGTTGAACGGCACATACAGGAAGAAGGGCCGTTCCTTGTTCTGCGCGATGAAATCCAGTGACCGCTCGATCATCATCTCCGGAAAATACCTACCGTCGGCATCGACGGCCTCCGTTCCTTCGTACAGATCGTGAAAACCACTGCCATGGAGAAAGTAGTGATTGTAGTTGTCAATGAATCCATCCCGAATTCCGAAGAACTCGTCGAAGCCTTGCTTCTTTGGCCCAAAATCGCGATGCGCACCAAGGTGCCATTTTCCAAAAAGTGCCGTGCGATACCCCAGGGACTTTAGCGTTTCGGCCAGTGTCACTTCCTGCAAGGCCATATTGATGCCACGCTTGGCGTGCATGTCGCCCTGTGTCCAGAAATTCACGCCGCTTCGTTGCGGGTGTCGGCCAGTGAGCAAGGCGGCACGGGCAGGGCAACAAACGGTATGCGAATAGGCCTGAGTAAACCGTACGCCAGTAGCCGCAAGCTTGTCGATGTGGGGCGTTTCGAGGTCGGTTGATCCGTAGCAGTTGGCGTCCAACGTACCCTGGTCGTCGGTCAGTAGGATGACCACATTGGGACGAGGTTGCGCGGCACCGGCGATGGCCAATGGTGTGGAAAGCAAAAGGAAGATTGCGAAGGTGCGAAGAACAGACATTGAGTTTTCCAGTAAATTGGCGTTTATGAGCGGTTCTCAGAAAATGCCGCGTTTTTGATCCATCAGTGCCTTCAATCGAGTTTCGCTTGTTTGGCTAACCGGTTTGATTCAGACTGCCAAATGCCCACAAGTTCTTTGACTTTTTGCGGCATCACGTCGGCGAGGTTTCGTAGTTCAAGTGGGTCGTCGTCAAGGTTGAATAACTCCCACGGTTTCTTGTTTTCGGCGACAATCTTCCATCTGCCATGCCGGAGTGCGCGTCCCTTTGCGTGGTGGAAGAAAAGTGTCTCGTGGCCGGCCAGCTGCCGGCCGTTGAACGTCGAGGCCAGCGAATGTCCGTCCATCTTGATCGATGGTTTGTCGCCGGATCTCTGCGGCTGCCTGGCGCCCGTGACCTCCAGCACCGTGGGCATGATGTCAATCAAGTGGGAAACCGTCGGAACCAAGCGGCCCTTCGATGCGATCCCCTGCGGCCAATGTGCGATCATCGGTGTACGAACACCACCCTCGTGATCGAACTGTTTGAACATGCGATACGGGGTGTTCGATGCATTTGCCCAACCATAGCCATAACTCTGGTAGGTGTCCTCGGGGCCCGGCATAATCTCCGGTAGGTTTCCTGGTCGCACGGGACGACCATCGCGAGTTTGTTCTGGAAGGTAGTCGCCCTTTCGCTTCGGATCGTATTCGACGTGACAGCCGCCATTATCCACTGTGAACAAGATCAACGTGTTTTCGAATCGCTTCGTCTCCTTTAACGCTTCGACGATCCGGCCGATTCCTCGATCCATTGCGGTGACCTGCGCCGCATAGACCTCCATTCGGCGTTGCTGCCACGTTTTGTGCGGTGCATCCTCCCATGCCGGAACCTTCGGGTGACGTGGGGAGAGTGACAGCTCTTTTGAAACGATGCCAAGCTGCTTCATTTTTGCGAGACGCTGTTTACGCAACTCATCCCAACCCATCACATATTTTCCTTGATACGCTTTGA
>JASLRF010000295.1 GCA_030744095.1 Pirellulaceae bacterium
GCCAAATCCTGCAAGTGAGCTTGCATCGCGGCGTCAAAATTGGCGGGCAAGTCACCGCGTTGGCGGCGTTTGAATTCACCGGAAAGCTCATCATCAGCCTCCTGCAAACGCTTTTCCCATTCCATCGCTGGGGTATCTGTCGCATAGCTTCATCGCATTTTGGATCGCAACTGGACCTTCAATCCGAGACGGCATTTCGAATTTGACGACTTTGCCGGCGCCCGCATTCCACTGATAGAAGGTGTACGGCTGAACCTGCGACCAGGCTGCTGGGGGCGGTTGCATGCTTCGCCTGACAAGCTGCATTACCGCGCGAATCGTATGCGACGACTGCTGGCTTGGATCACCTGGCGCAGTTGATGTGCCAGTGGATGTGACGGTCACACGGTAGGGGTATTCGGCTTCATCCGGGTGTCCCGGTGTAAGCGTCGGATCGCCGGTTTCAAACGTCACGTTGTACGATACGTCGTCGCTGAGGCTACCCGTGACGTCAACTCCCACGCCAGCCCAATTCGGTTGGCTCATCTTACGCATACCGATGCTAATGCCGGCCATCGCAGCTTGCTTCGCTGAGGCGCGCCGTTGGTAGTTTTGCTGGACCTGTGACGAGGCGGTTTGTGACCGCATCATGGCAAAGGAAAACGCCAGAGTGAGCGAAATCAGGACGAGCACGATTAGAATTGTTGCGCCGCGCCGAGATTGTTTAGTGGATTGTGAAGATGTCGAGCGTTGATTCATGATCGGTGCAATTCGTGGTAAACTGTTGCTGAGCCGAAAAAGGGAGTTGTGGTGTCTGCCCCAGTCCCCGAGACGCCAGGTTCCGAGGTGCCCATCTTCGAGCCACCAGCCGGCAAGAACTGTTCCATTTGCAATTGAAGTTCGATCCGGCACCAAGTTTGTCGCAGCCCCGTTCCCGATCCGTGAATGCTCTGTGCCCAGGAAAGGTCATCCCAGTCGCGGGTTCCCCTCTGAAACTCACTCCACTCGGCGGCCGATGGACGCAGTCTCACGTCGAAACGGACAGCGCCTCGTTCGGGCACGGTGTGACCATTGGTCGGTGCCGCGGTACGGAGCAGATCGGTTAGGGGGACTCTCTTTGCGGTGTTGCCGAATTTGAATTCCGTCAATAACATCTGCCAACCGACGTTGTCATCCAACGCGGGTACAGCGCCCGGCACGTCGCTCAAGCGGATTTCCAAGAGTTCAGATGGGGATTCCGGATTCGCACAGAAGACTACGAGTTCATCGATCATTGGAAGTCCACTGGGATCGGCAGCCGTTTCCGTCGGGTGCCAGACGATGAGGGTATCGGGGTAGTTCCACTCGTCGAACTGTTCGCTGTAGACAAAGCAACCAGGGAATTCTGCATTTGCAGTTGCGGACGAGACGGCACGTTCGATCCGCTCGAGTGCCACGCGACCATACTGAGTCACAACGCCATTCGCATGATTGAAGTCGCTGCCCGATTGAACGACAGTTGCCAACGCCGCCATCGCGCCTGCCATCATCACCAGGATCGTGGTGACCATCATCAGCTCCATCAGCGTCAAGCCTCGACGGTGTAATGGTCGGCGTTGCCGGTTGGTCCGGTGATTATTGCGGTGACGGGACATGGCTATAGACGCGCCTCATGGTGACTAGCAATCGGGCAGGGCCGTTTTCTTGGTGTTTGTAAACCGAAACTTCGATCGCGCGCATTCCAGACGCGGATCCGGCCGGTAACAGTATTTCTGGGTCGGCTTCGTCGACGTAGACCACCGTCGATTTGAGCTCCCAATTCGCGAAATGGCCTTCTCGCAGTCGAAAGTTGGGATGGCGTAAGTTTCCTTGATCGTCACCCGTTCCCAACGGCTTGCCCCAAGGATCGACCAGCGGCACGGCCTGGTACTTGGCGAAGTCGTCCGTGTCGTCAAACGACACAAAGCGACCCGCATTGACGTCGTCTTCTCCAGACTCCGGACCCAAATACAGCGACAGAGGATCGCTACCAGGTTCCGCGTAGGCGAGTCCCATTGCTTCGTCCAGAAACTGACGAGCGATACCCTGGGCAATCGTCTGGTCTAGAGAATCCGTCGCAGATCCCATGGCGGCATACGTGGTCAGCAGCAAAGCCGAACCAGCCATGACGATAATGGTCAACGCGACGAGGGCTTCGATGAGTGTGAAACCACCGCGACGATCACGACGGACGCATTCATTTTCGATGAAACCGTGAATCACGTCTGTCATTGCGCGTGCCAATCGTTTGAATCGTTCACCTTCCGATCGCAGGACAGCGCGATCGCACAGCCGAGCGCCCCTGTTGACATCACCTTGGCGAAATAAGAAAAAAACGCGGCGGGGTCCCCTCAAGCTCCCAGCTTCCCCGCCGCGCACGCACACCTGCACCTCTCCCCAGGGGCACAAGTGCAACAAAACATACTGCGCATGTGGAGCGAGTCAAAGAATCTTGAGGCTCTTGGCCAAATGTCCTGTCGCCGAGTGGCAACCTTCCCTTATCAATGGCGAGAGAATGAGGTGCTCCGACCTCAATGATGCGCTAACGCCTCAATTACCATGGTATCAGCTGCCCCACTTCCCCCCGTATCGTTCGACATTCGCTCAAGTCGAGTGTTAACCCGGTCAATAATCTCACTTGTCCGTTGGTGCTCATGACCGACCCTGTCCTTGATAGGTTTCTTTCTCAGTGAGAATCATGTCCATGAAGATATCGTGATCTTCT
>JASLRF010000296.1 GCA_030744095.1 Pirellulaceae bacterium
GTCGAAGAAGCCAACGCCATGTTGCCGCTTATACGCGCGATTGCCGGCGACATGGTTGCCCTCTCCCGAGACGTCGATGAACGTCGTGAGCGGCTGAATCGAATTAACGACCATCACGAATCTGGCAGCAGTGATCCGTACGCAGACGAAGTCGCTCAGATCGAGCAGGAGCTGGAAAAGGACATCGAGCGATTGAACGAATTTGCCCGTGAACTCTCACAGCTGGGTGTCGAACCCAAAGGTGCCACGGAAGGACTGGTCGATTTTCCGAGCAGAATTGATGGGCGAATGGTCTATTTGTGCTGGCGGTATGATGAACCCGAAGTGCTCTACTGGCACGAGCTCGACGGTGGTTTCGCTGGTCGCCAGCCGCTAACGGTGGGGAGTATTCCCAATGGCCATGAAGAGGACGCCAACGGCTTGCAGGACTCGTAACGGCATTGACCACCGTCGTCGTCCATCTTGTTCGGGTCCTCATCTGACGGGCCACGCGAGGCGTTGAGGCTGCTTCGCTATCTTGCCGGCTTGGTCACCTTGCAATGCCGGCCCCGGCACCTAGAATTACGGGCCTAGAATTACGGGCCTAGAATTGCGGTTCTATCTATTCTGTCACCCAGCAGCCTCCCGGGGATTGGACTGATGTCAACGTCGATCGGAATCGTGGCCTACTTGGCTTTGTTTGCCGGTGTTGGCGTTCTGTTTCTGTTCGTCAATCTTCTGGTTGGCCGGCTTGTCCGGCCGGCGGACCCGCACGAAGAGAAGCTTGAGATCTACGAGTGCGGTGAACCGCCCATCGGGTCCAGCTTTGTTCAGTTCGACTTGCGTTTTTATGTCGTTGCCCTGCTGTTCATTATCTTTGATGTGGAAGTTGCCTTCTTTTTTCCTTGGGCCGTGGTCTTTGGTAAGAGCACTCACTTGATGGACGCGCATTATCCGGCGGCGCAGGTCGCGGACGCTCAAATTGAATTGACGCCACCCGCCCGCAAGCTTTATCAGGAATTGGGAGTTCGTAATCCGCAGGCGACCGATCAGATCCCGAAATCGCTGTCGCGCGAAATCCCGCAGGACTGGGATCAATCTCGTCGTGCCAATGCGATCGCACATCGTGGTGCTCGACAACTCGCATGGGTGACGATTGTCGACATTGTCATCTTCTTTGCCGTACTTCTTGTGGGATTCGCCTATGTCTGGAGGCGTGGTGACTTGGATTGGGTGCGTGCCATCAGTCGGGAGAGGGCTGCGCGCGGACCTGGTTCGGTACCGCGACCACCTGTTGATGATACGGCGATATCTGCATAGCCAACGTTCTTCGTTTCCGGATGAGCCCGCCGGAAGAACAGATTCCGTTTTTTCTCTTTTGAAGATCAAGCCGATGACCGGATCTAGCTTTCTAAGTCGTTTGCAGCAGCAGTTTGGCGAAAAAATCACAGGCTCGAATCTCGACGCCATTGATCCTTGGGTTGAAGTCGCGCCAGATAGTTTGGTCGAAGTTGCTCAGTTTCTGAGGAACGACGCAGAGCTGGTCTTCGACCTGCTGAACTGCATCAGCGGTGTGGACTACTTTATTGCGGATCCCAAGAAAGCGGCCAAAGCGGGTTGGGAACCACACATCGAGGTCGTTTATCACATTTCCAGCATCTCGAAGAAGCACTCGTTGGTTGTGAAAGTCAAGCTGCCGCGATGGAAGGATGAACAGGAAGGCCAGCTTCCCGAGATCCCCTCGGTCAGTCACATCTGGCGGACGGCAGATTGGCACGAGCGTGAAGTTTACGACCTGTGTGGGATTCGATTCACTGACCACCCGGACTTGCGGCGGATCCTCTGCCCGGAAGACTGGGTTGGCTATCCACTGCGCAAGGACTACGAGATGCCGCTGGAATACCACGGGATTCGTGGGCGTTAGTTTTTTAGAAACGGAACATGAAAGATGGCGTCACAGATGGAAGACCCGCGGGTCATTGAATTCGATGTGCGGACCGACGAAATGTTGGTCAACATGGGGCCTCAGCATCCGAGTACGCACGGCGTGTTGCGATTGGTGCTGCGGACCGATGGCGAGATTGTCTCGGCCGTCGAACCACATATCGGGTACCTGCATCGATCCGCCGAAAAGATTGGAGAAAACTTGACGCCGCGGCAGTGGGTGCCGTATACGGATCGGATGGACTATCTGGCTGGGATGAACATGAATCTCGGCTGGGCCCTATGTGTCGAAAAACTGCTCGACCACCAACTCTCGGAGAAAGCACAGCACCTTCGCGTGATCATTGCCGAAATGGGTCGCATTGCCAGTCACCTCGTTGGCATGGCCGCCTATGGGCTCGACCTGGGGTCGTTTAGCCCGTTCCTTTACGCTTTTCGCGAGCGTGAGAAGATCTTGGACTTGTTCGAAGAGGCGTGCGGCGCGCGACTGACCTACAGCTACATCACTCCGGGTGGCTGCACGGCCGACCTGCCCAACGGCTGGCTCCAGAGGTGCTCGGATTTCTTGGATCAATTCGAACCCGTGATTCAGGAATATCACGCCCTGCTAACCACCAACGCGATCTTTATCAAGCGGACCGCTGATATCGGCACCATGTCGCCGCAACTGGCGATTCAGTACGGCTGCACCGGGCCTGTCCTCCGCGGGAGTGGCGTCGATTACGACTTGCGCCGTGATGGCGAAGAACGGTACACGGAAATGTACGACGGTTACGCCTTTGAGATAATCGCGGAAAGAGATGGGCACTATCCGAAAGATCACGACTATCCGTCGGTCCCCAAAGACGCCGTTCTGGGTGATTCCTGGCACCGATTCTATGTGCGGATGTTGGAGGTTGTTCAGGCTGTCGATCTGGTTCGTCAAGCGATCGACCGATATAGCACGGCGTCAGGCGATTATGGCGTTCCGATCAAGCTGACGACGAAGCTGCCCAAGGGCGAGGCCTATCTGGAAACGGAAGCGCCCCGTGGTCAAATGGGCTTCTATTTAGTGAGCAACGGGAATTCGATTCCCTGGCGAGTGCGAGCTCGCAGCAGTTGCTTCTGCAATTTATCGGTCACTGCCGAGCTTTGTCGCGGGTGCCTGATTGCGGACGTTCCAGCAATCATTGGGTCGCTTGATATTGTGATGGGCGAAATCGACCGCTAGAGCGCGTGCCGAATCACTGTGGCGGCTTTTCGCCCGTTGGACTCAGAAACAAAGCTCCGCGGACGCTACACGTCGGTGCGACATGCACCAGTTGCGAGGGGTCGCTCGACCTTTCGTCTGGCGGGTTGTGACACCGCTGCCATGTTTGTCGCGAGGGTGACTTGCTTGATTCGGGCGTGGAGACCACTTTACCCAATCAGGCTCGCTGAAATCTTGTGATTTTGTCCCTGCGGGGGCTTGTCGATCGTGGACACTTTGTGCCATATTTCACGATCTTCGTGAGCAAAAAAGGGTGGCTCCGCGTCGTTTTGCGGAAACACGTTTAACTGATAAGACAACACATCGTGTATTTCGCCACACGCTGATGTTCTCAGCGTATAGGCGAGCGAGGACCACTCAAGCCCGTGGCCGAGTTTTTCGAGCAGACTCTGCATTTTCCAATCTGGCTGGCATACCTCGCTGCCGCCACGATTCACTGCGTGTTAATCATTAACGTCGTCGCGATCGGCGCTCTCATCTTCATCTGGATGGAGCGCAAAATATCTGGTCGCATCCAGGACCGGCTTGGACCGACGCGTGTCGGTGGTGCCTTCGGCTGGTTGCAGACCTTGGCGGACGGCATCAAGTTGATTGCCAAGGAGGATGTCACTCCCGGTGAAGCGGACGTAATGCTGTTCAAGTTGGCGCCTTACATCAGCTTCGCTGCCAGCTTTTGCGCGTACATCGCCTTACCTTTTTCTGATGGTTGGGTTGCGCAGAATTTGAATTCGGCTGTCTTCTTTGTGCTGGCTGTACTGGGCCTGGAGGTTTTCGGCGTGATTCTGGCCG
>JASLRF010000297.1 GCA_030744095.1 Pirellulaceae bacterium
CTACCGAGACATGATGGGACGCATCAGCGAGATCGTTCCGCGGGCGGCTGTTTCCAGCGACTTCATTGTAGGGTTCTGTGGCGAGACCGACGAAGATTTTGAGCAAACCGTCAAATTGACAAGAGAGTGCCGCTTCAAAAACAGCTTCATCTTCAAGTACAGCGAACGGCCCGGCACGCGAGGCGCTGAACTCTATCCGGACGATGTACCGCTGGATGTCAAGCAAGATCGCAACAACGAACTACTGGCGATTCAATCCGCCATCAGCGAAGAAGACAATCAGTGTTTTCTGGGCCAACGTGTGGATGTATTGATCGAAGGACCAAGCAAGCTGACAGTTCGTAAGGGGCTGCAAGACGAACCGCTGCAGCAACTGACCGGTCGAACGCACTGCGATCGAATTGTCGTCTTTGATGGTAACGTGCGGCAAATTGGGCAGACCCTTCCGGTGGCCATTTATGACGCGACGGCCCACACTTTGTTTGGTACTGTTGTCACCGAAGAAATTGGCCCAACAGTGTACTCGCTGCAACTGACCTAATTCGAACCCGTGCCTCGTGCTCTTCCCGCTCGTTTCGTACGGAAGTGGAAGCCGATACGAATGTCTGATCAAGCGACCGCCAAGCCCCACATTACCGAACACAAACACGGTGGGCTGGGCCAACTCCCTGCCACCGCAATTTGTGGCAACGACATCACGTCGTCCTGCCTGTACGTCTCCGCATTGGCCATCTTGGCGGCGGGGCGTTGGGCACCTCTGTCGTTGCTGCTTGTCGCCGGGCTATTGTACTTGTTCCGGTCGATCTACTCGGAGGTCGTCGGTGCCTTGCCTCTCAATGGCGGTGCCTACAACGCGCTGCTCAACACCACCAGTAAGTTCCGCGCATCCATCGCCGCTTGCCTGACAATCCTTTCGTACATGGCAACGGCCGTGCTTTCGGCCAACGAGGCAATTCACTACCTGCAGAATTTCTGGGAGAACCATTGGTCGTACTGGACCGTGATGAGCGTGACCATCGGCCTCTTGGCCGCGTTTATGGTTTTGACGATCATCGGTATTTCCGAATCCGCATGGGTCGCCATCGGGATCTTCATCACCCACCTTAGCGCACTGACACTGCTGGCCCTTGTGGGCGCGATCTACATTGCCAGGCATGGTCTCAGCACATTCTCCACCAATATGAACACGCCGACTGAGTTCGAGACTGAGATCGGAATGATGGGTCTGCTGCCCGCCCTGTTTTTTGGATTTTCCGCGGCGTTGTTGGGTATTTCCGGGTTTGAAAGCTCGTCGAATTTCGTCGAAGAACAAGCCGAGGGTGTGTTTCCGAAAACGCTGCGCAATATGTGGCTGGCCGTCGGTATCTTCAACCCCTTGATGGCGCTTTTGGCACTGGCCGTGATTCCGATCGCCAATATCAATGATCAGAATAAGGCATCTCTGCTGGCGGACCTCGGTCGGGACGCAGGTGGCGACTGGCTGTCATATCTGATTTCCGCGGATGCCGTGCTGGTGCTCAGTGGTGCCGTGCTGACCAGCTTCGTCGGCGTCACGGGGCTTGTCCACCGGATGGCACTTGACCGCTGCCTGCCTCAATCACTACTCAAAACGAACAAGCGTGGCACGACGCATCGGATCATCATCGCGTTTTTTATCCTATCCGTCTCCGTGCTGCTGATCACTAAGGGCGAACTTGAAGCTCTTGCCGGCGTTTACACGTTTTCCTTCTTGGCGGTGATGGCCCTGTTTTGCATCGGCAATATCTTGCTGAAGGTGAAGCGGGCGCGACTACCACGTCCGGTGCGCGCTTCCTGGATCGTCGTGCTGTTGGCCCTGGCTGCTGTGATCGTCGGTTTGGTTGGCAATGCCACGATGAAACGTCCTGCAAAACTGTTCTTGGTCGACAAGAGCCGGACGATCAAGCATGACGCCTCGATCGCCGTGATCAGCATCAAAGGCGAAGCCGAAATCGATTTAGCCGCGGGAATGACGTTTCTAGAAGCTGCGGGCGTCATCAATCAAAGTACGAATGAAACTGCCGTAACCGCCGCCGCGGCAGGCGAAACGCTGACGTTTACCACGGCCGAGAAAGGTTCAAAGGCCAAACTCGAAATTCACACGATTGTGGGTGACATTCACGTCGTCGGAGGTCACGAAGGCGTTGCCAAAGGTATGGATGGATTGTCGAATCTGACGGTGTTCTTGCAGTATTTCGTGCCGGCCCTGTTGATCGTCGCTGTCATGCTGGGTCGGATTGCGATCCTCAAAGGCTGTCTGTTTGTGATCCGCGCCAGCATCGCCTCGCTGATCGGACCGATGCACAACATGGTCGATTACATCCGCACCAAGATCAAAGAGATCAATTCTCAACAGGTCGTGTTCTTCACGCGCGGCGACAATATCGGCAACTTGAACAACGCTATGTTATACGTGCGGCACAATGAACACACCAATCGCATCAAGATCGTCACGGTGGTAGGTGACCAAGCGGAAGTCACCGACAAGTTCAAGCAGGATGTCGAGTTTTTGGACGACGCGTATCCGGAAATCGATATCGATCTGATGATCGTCGAAGGGACATTTGGCCCCGAACTGGTCGACGAGTTGTCTAAGAAATGGCGGATTCCAAAGAATTTCATGTTCATCGGTTCGCCGGGCGATCACTTCCTGTACGGTCTGGCGGAACTGGGCGGCGTGCGGTTGATTATCTGAGCCGAAAGAGCCGCCACGTCTCATCGTACGGGGCCAGGGTGATGGACACGCTAGCGACCTGTTATGAACGCCACCAGAAAATCAGTCGTTTTCCAAAAGAACTGTGGAACTTAGCCTCGGCGAAACACGTCGAACGGCGGGAGGTAGAGTTCCGGATGGCGCGAAAACCGATGACGTCGAAGGTCTGGATTGGGATTTCCGTCTTCGCAGCGCTCTCTGTAATGCTTGCGTTAGGGTGGTGGCTAGGCCGCCGAACGCAGTCTGTTGAACTGAATACGCCGAGATCTCAGATTCGGCAAATCTCATCCCAGAGTTCGGTGCAAGAACTTCAAACCGAAAATGATGATCTGATCCGCTTCGTCGACGAGGCCTACGCCCTGCTCAGAGAGGAGGGAATTCACATACAGCTTGATCTCGACCAAGACCAGGACGGCCATTACCGTCTGCGAGCCGACTCGGCGAAAGTCACGGACGAACTGAAGGCCAAGCTCCGAGAAATCAATGAGCAGTAGGATGACGCATCGCCTGACAGCCTACTGAAGTCGCCCTCGTCCCTCCAACGGCCAAATGACTTCCAGCTGGTTGTTGCGGAACCCCAAGAAATGATCGTGCATCACGCACGTCATATCGCTGTAGCCCGGGATGAACTCCAGACGGTCGCCGATCTTCAGCGACCCGGCGGTCGGTTCCAGATGCAGCGTGCCGTGTTCGGCCGAGAGACTATCAACCCGAATGTCGTCGCGCGCGAGCGCCAGCGGAAGATGCGTGTTTCCGTCCATGGTTTTCTTGCCCGCGTCGATGATCGCCCGCGACGGTGCGGGTCTGCCGACGATCGTGGCGACCACAGTCAATGCATGTCCCCAGTCAGTGACCTGGCACTTGTGCCGATAGAACGCGTCCATGAACATGCCGCCGCCAGCTTGCACATCCGTGATGCCTGAATGCATGATTGCAAACTTGAACGAACCTGTTCCACCGCATGACACGATCTGACACGGCAGACCATGCTCGGTCAACATCTCGGCCGTGTCCGTCAGTACGGTCAGGGCCGCCGAAATCGCCTGTGCTTTCTCTTCCTGATCATCAATACAGAGCAGATGGCCTTCGTAACCCATGATGCCGGCCAAGGTGATGCCGGGCAGTGCGGCAACTTGCCGTGCCAATTCCAATGTCGCATCGCCTGGCAGGACACCGACGCGGTGCAACCCAATGTCAACTTCCAAAATGACGCGCAAGCTGAGTCCTGCGGCGGCCATTGCATCGCTAATTGGTCGCGCCTGGTCGATGTGGTCGATACAGATCACCGGATCGGCAGTCCGCCGCAGTTCGACCAAGCGGGCGACTTTTTGGACACCGACGATCAGGTTCGCAATCAGAATGTCCCGCACGCCACCTGCCGCCATGACTTCTGCCTCGCCAAGCTTAGCGCATGTGATCCCAATCGCCCCAGCATCGATCACTTTATGGGCGATCACCGGCGACTTGTGGCATTTTGTGTGCGGTCTCCAACCGACACCATGCTCGCGGCACGAAGCGACCATTGCCCTCAAGTTGGCTTCCATCACATCCAGGTCGACACAGAGCGCCGGCGTATCAAGTTCGTTCTTGTGGCATCCAAGCTGAGGCAATTTCATCGATGTTCCGGTGCGGGCTTAACCGCCTCCTATCGCGGGAAGAAAGTGGATTTCACTATCTGGTTTCAACGCCGCCGACATCCGCCGCGTCATGGTTTCGTCGATGGAAACTTGCAGCGTCGGCGTCAGACTGTCCCCCTCGCAAAGCTGCTGTCGAATCCCCGGAAACTGCTGTTCCAAAGCAACAATCGCCTCGCGCAGCGTCGTGGCCGCAACTTCAACCGGCGACTGGTCGTCGGTCAACTTGCGAAGCGGGGACGGAATGAAAACGCGGACCATGAGTCGTTCCTGTTCCTGACGTTTCACCTTTCTTGCATCGCCATCCAGACCTTCGGAGGTGACATCGGCAACTCGCGGATTCGACACCCAGTCGCGCGGTGAATCGCGGCGGCCAGCGCGGCGGGTGGTGGCACGATGGAAACTTCACCGACGCCGCGCACGCCGTACGGATGATCGGGGTTGGGCACTTCCACAATAATCGTGTCGATCATCGGCAGATCATAAGCGGTAGGCATGCGGTAGTCCAGGAAACTTGCGTTTCGCATGTGCCCTTGGTCGTCGTAGAAATATTCCTCGTTTAGTGCCCAACCGATCCCCTGGGCGGCACCGCCCTGCAGTTGGCCCTCGACATAGCTTGGGTGGATCGCTTTACCCGCATCCTGGACCGCAGTGTAACGTAAGATGGTGACCTTGCCGGTTTCCGGATCAACCTCGACATCCACGACGTGTGCGCCGAACGCATTGGTCGACACTTGCGGTGCCACACTGGCACGACCGACGATCGGCTCGCCGGCGTTGATCAGCTTGACAGCCAGTTCTTTGAACGACATCGCGTCGCCGTTCCGTCGGAAAACACCGTTCTCGACCTTGATTTCGGCGGCGTCACATTCCCAGAGATCCGCAGCGCGGGCGATCATCTGTTTTTGAATGTCGAGCCCCGCATGATGGGCGGCCAAGCCAGTTGCGAACGTCACGCGGCTACCGCCCGTCACGTCCGTGTAACCAACGCTGTCAGTATCCCCGACCTGTGGCTGCACATCCTCCGCAGCAATGCCCAACGTCTCGGCCAGTTGCATGGCAATCGAAGCACGCGTGCCACCGATATCAGTCGACCCTTCCACCAGCGTGACGGTGCCGTCTGGATTGACGGCCGCAGTCGCACTGGACTGCATCCCGGCGTTAAACCAAAACCCGCAGGCCATCCCGCGGCCACGGTTGGGACCTTCCAGCGGCGCATTCCAATGATCGCTGTCACGCGTCGCTTCCAACGTTTCCACCAGCCCAATTCGCGGAAAGACCGGACCATCAACGCGTCGCGTCCCTTCTATCGCGGCATTTCTCAGGCGAAATTCGATGGGATCGATGTTCAGCTTGCAGGCAAGTTCGTCCATCACCGTTTCCATGGCCGTTGTCGCTTGAGTCGAGCCAGGAGCGCGATAGGCCTGCACTTTTGGTTTGTTGGCAACCACGTCATAGCCATCGACGACGGCGTTGGGAATGTCGTAGCAACTCAGTATGCACATACAGCCAGGGCCGATCATACCACCAGGAAACGCGCCTGCGTCGTATGCGAGCCAAGCTTTGGCGGCGGTCAGTTTGCCTTCGTTGGTTGCTCCCAGCTTGACGCGTATGCAGGAACCCGGTGTCGGGCCCGTCGCCTCAAATACTTCGTCGCGGCGCATGGCAATTTTGACGGGCCGACCACATTTGCGGCTGAGCACTGCAGCGACGGGCTGTTCGAAGACCGCGACCTTGCCACCAAATCCACCACCGATTTCACAAGGGATTACCAACACCTGCGAAACTGGAATCTTCAATAGCTCGGCCACTTGTTGCCGCGCCACGAATGCCCCTTGTGTCGCAGTCCAGATTTTCAAGCGACCGTCTTCGTTCCACATCGCAATGGATACATGCGGTTCGATGTACCCCTGATGAATGGACGATGTCTTTAATTCTCGTTCGATGACCAG
>JASLRF010000298.1 GCA_030744095.1 Pirellulaceae bacterium
AAAATGTCTCGCTCGACGTACAGATGCCAGATCCAGGCCAGATCGAGTTCGCGAGCATCGATACGTTGCAGGCCGAAGGAAATCTCGAAGTCCCGGCTGTGTCGAACGTCACCACTCACGAGATTGGTGCCCTCTTTGGCGAACATGGTAAGGGGATGTCGATGATTGGCGAAGGACTGGGTGCCGCCAGCTTCTTTGGCGCGAAGGCGCAGGGTTCGCGATTTGTATTTGTCGTTGATAACTCGAACAGCATGGGTGGCGGTCGTTTTGAAACGGCTCTAAACGAATTGATGAAGACTGTCGATGGCATGGCGCCGTATCAGTCCTTTTATGTTGTCTTTTTCAGTGACACGGCCTACCGGCTCTTCCACCCAAGCCCTGCTATGAAGATGGTCCGGGCCACGGACGACAATAAACAAAAGCTGCGTAGCTGGTTGGGGACGGTCGAGATGTGCTTGAAGACGAAGGGCGAAGAAGCGATGAAAACCGCGTTCGCACTGCAACCTGATGTGATCTACATTCTGGGCGACGGGCGATTCACCGACAGGGCGGGCGTGATGCTAGTGACACCGCACAGCAGGCAGGTGCCGATTCACACCTTGGGCATGGAAGTGGATGCTATTGGAAAACGGGAATTCCAGGCCATTGCCAAAGCAAACCGCGGGACCTATCGAAACGTGTCGGCCAGCAGGCGTGCCAGGACATTGGCAGCAACAAATCCCATCAAGAAGAACCGGACGCGCGGTTACGTCTGGGGCACCACCTTGCCAGAGACCGCGATGGTGCGCAGGCGAAGATGATAGCGGTTACGTGACATTTCCGCCTGACAACCAAGTAGATTCACAGCCTCAACGCGTCAGCGAGACGGAGGGCAAGATCGTCTTTCTCACCCGCGCATCAGGTCGCGAGTAGCGAGCAACGTCAAAGCTGAGAACCCAGGAGAGCCCAAGACCGCTTAGGCCTTTTCCATCAGTCGGTTTACCACAGCGTATAGATGAACGGCGCCGCCGCAGTGCCGCTCAGGAAGATCAAGGCGCCCATCGCCAACAGGACCAGAATGATCGGCGTCAACCACCACGCTTTGTTGTGGATGATGAAGTCCCAGAACTCTGCCATCAGCCCCATTTCGGCTTGATCCGCCTGACTGGCAAAGTCGTCATCTGGGTCGTCAGGTTTGTTGGGCTTGTCGTCGCTCATAGTCTTTGAGAGCCACCGTTTTGTTTGGTTAGGGCTACAGGGAAGTCGTGCTGAATCAGAACTGACGAAAATATCCTCGGGTCCCCTGGGGTGGTGTGCGTGGGTGCCAATAAGTTTCCGCGTCATGGTCTAGTTTGCGATGCATGGGGTCGCGTCCCACCAGCCTCATTATAAGCCCAATTGGCATCACGACCAAGAAGAAGACGATTGCCATCAGAATATGTGATACCACAAAGCCAATCGGGAACACGGCCGCCATCCAGACAACGTACATCGTCCGCAGCCACATCGGCTTGAATAAGCCGGTAACCGCGACGATCGCTGCCCCAACAACAATAGTCGTCGCCCAACCGGTTGCCGCCATGCGTTGGTGAAGCAGCCCGGCGATGATCGCAAAGAAGATTAGCTGAAGGACCGCGAAGACACGAAGTTCTTTCGGCGGCGGATTCCAGTTTATGTCGACTAGAGCCATGGTCGGTTGGCAGTGCTCAGTGGAAGTTAACTCTAGTCTAATTGAAACTGAGCCAGGTAGTCGTCGATTTCGTGTTCCGTGGCATTGGGTTGTTCGTCCTTCAGCAACACGAATCCCTCCAATACCAACACGTCCATGTTCGTGGACATGAAACAGCGGTAGGCTTGATCGGGAGTGCAGACAATTGGCTCGCCGCGTACATTGAAGCTCGTGTTAATTACGACGGGTGAGCCGGTTTTTTCTTCAAAAGTCTTGATCAGCTTGTAGTACCGTCCGTGGCGACGCTGATCGACGGTCTGCACTCGAGCGCTGTAGTCCACGTGCGTAATGGCGGGCACGACGGAACGAATATCCTTGAGTTTATCAAGCCCGGTCCTCGCTGCGCCGGCACGGTTTTGTGGCGTTCGTCTGTCCTTGCGAACCGGCGCGACCAGCAACATGTACGGGCTTTCCTCACTGGGTCGCATTTCGAACAAGTCATCAACGCGTTCTTCCAGCACGGAGGGCGCAAACGGCCGGAACGATTCGCGAAATTTGATCTTCAGATTCATGATGGACTGCATCTTGGTACTGCGCGCGTCGCCCAGAATGCTGCGAGCGCCCAGCGCGCGAGGACCAAACTCCATTCGGCCCTGCATCCATCCGATTACCTTCTCATCGGCGATCAGATCTGCGATGACCTCGCACAGTTCGTCTTCTTCCTCGATGTGAACGTAGTTGGCGTCCACGCTGTCAAGGAATTGACGAATCTCGTCGTCGGCGAATCGCGGCCCCAAGTAGGTACCATGTTGGCTGTCAGCTTCCCCCACAGTTCGCGCGTTGCCCAACAGTTGATACCAAATGAACTGTGCCACGCCCAAGGCACCGCCGGCATCACCAGCCGCCGGCTGAATCCAAACCTTGTCAAACGGTCCTTCGCGTAAGATGCGTCCGTTGGCGACACAATTCAGCGCCACGCCCCCGGCCAGGCAGAGATTCTTCAGTCCGGTCAGCGCGTGCAGGTGGCTGGACATTCGCAACATGATCTGTTCGGTCACCGCTTGGATCGACGCCGCGATATCCATTTCGCGTTCGGTCAATGGCGATTCGGCCTGACGAGGTGCCCCACCGAACAACTGATTGAACTTGCGAGAGGTCATTGTCAGACCGTGGCAATACTGAAAGTACGACTGGTCCATGCGAAAGGATCCGTCGTCTTTCAGGTCGATGATCTTGTCCAAGATCACTTCGACATACTTGGGCTCGCCGTACGGTGCCAAGCCCATCAATTTATATTCACCCGAGTTGACTCGGAAGCCGCAAAAATACGTGAACGCGGAATACAATAAGCCGGGCGAATGTGGAAACCGCAGGTCGTGCGTCAGTTCGATCCGATTGCCGCGTCCGACGCCGAGGCTGGCAGTGGCCCATTCGCCCACGCCATCAACGGTGAGAATAGCCGCTTCGTCAAATGGCGAGGGGAAAAAAGCGCTCGCCGCGTGCGATTCATGATGCTCGGTAAAGACATATCGCCTCTTGTAGCGGTTTCCCAGTCCGCGATTCAATTCGCGGCGCAGATGCAGCTTCTGTTTCAGCCAGACGGGAATCGATTTCAGGAAGGATGGAAATCCGCGCGGCGCGTACGCCAGGTACGTTTCCAAAAGGCGCTCGAATTTCAGAAACGGCTTATCGTAAAAACCGACGTAGTCGAGCTGTTCCGCCTGCAACCCAGCCGCTTGTAAGCAGTATTCGACGGCGTTGATGGGGAAATCGGGATCGTGTTTCTTGCGTGAAAAGCGTTCTTCCTGGGCGGCGGCAACAATGTCTCCATCGACGATCAGTGCAGCTGCCGAGTCGTGATAGAAGGCGGAAATTCCCAGGATTGCCGTCATGCGATACTGGCCTGATTCCCCGAGTAGATCTGAAAAGACGAAGTTGATTGCGGTCTGAGGATCGTTGCGGCGTTCATCGTATCATGGTGGCGAAGATGATTGAATATCACGTGGGTGCGAAACGACGGAGTCAATTCTGATGTCGACGGCATTGCATCCAAATCATCCAGTGCGCAGGCAAGGTAAACATCGCGTTCTCTGCCAGCAAGCCAATCGCAGCACCTGTGGGTCCGTACCAACTTCCCAATCGCCATATCATTAGACCAATAAGACAATTCGATATCACACTGATGACCAAAAATGGCTCTTGTTTATGAGCTCGCACATAGAAGACCAGGCTGTTGGCCAGCATCTGTACCAAGGCCGCCAACAGCAATAGCCCCGTGGGAAGCGGAGCCAACAGCCGACCGGCAACGCGAAACTCGAGCGAATTCAGGCCATACAGCAGCAGCCAAAACGTTCCGCCAGCCAAGATCATTGCCACGGCACCAAACAAGGTGACGCGGCGAAAGACTCGATCGAGTTCAGAAAAGTCGTGCTCCTTGACAAGCATACCAAAACGAGGCACGCGGGTTTGGACCCATGCAATCGCGGCCGCTTGAATGGCGGTGACCACCGTCCAGGTCATTCCCATCTGGCCCGCGACGACGGCACCGTGGTAAGAAATCATCACAGGCGTTAACAGAAAAAAGGCAAAGTACGAAAAGACTCCGCCAACTGCCAAACGCCACTGTAGCGGCCAGACTTCATCTTTCCATGAGATGAGATGTTCGCCAGGCGACTTGAAGAAAGGTGCAAAGAAATGGCGGTAGCGAACCAGAAGCAAATAGAGGTCACAAACCAAGCGGGCCGATGTCGCCGCGACCGCCGCCCAAAGACCGCCTCCAATGATCATGACGGTCCACACGGAGACATTCGCCATTATCGCCTGAATCAAACGAAACCGATTGACCGTGGTGACTTGATCGCAGCCTTCAAGCATCGCGTTGAACGGTAACGTCCACAGGAGTAAACCTGAGACGATGGCCAGGACCAGCCAAGGAGAATGCCATTGAACTCCGACATTGGGTTGTTCGTTCAGAAAGTAGACACCCACGCTACCGGCGACAACGGTGAACAGGATCGATGCGACACCGTACCAGCGAAACAGCATTCGCCCCAAACTGACAAGTCGCGAGCGGGATCGCGCATCACCACGAATTGCGCCGGTTTCGTCCAATTCCAACTGCGCCCACTCGTGACTGCAGATGTTGATCACGACGATGTTCAATCCCAGCTCGAAGAACGTTTGCATTGCCACCAGACTGGCAAACGTATAGTAGTAGCCTTGCGTTTCCTTGCTGAAGAACTGCGTCATCAGAATGATCGTGCCGGCACCGGCTAGAAGCTGCCAAAGCCGCAACAGAATCGCATAAAAAACGGCCCGATTGATCTCCAGCAGCGCAAGCAGCCGTCGAGGAGAAGGTCGCCGTGGCGTCGTAGACGGAGCATCCATGTGGCGAGCTACTCGAAGTAAATGAACGAATGGTCGCCAGCATAACCAGCCTGGCGAAACGCCCATTCCCACTCTTCGGGATCGTAGAACGAACGGCTGTTGTTAGGCCAGGGCACTTCCCGACGATTCGACCAGGCAGGCGTCTGGCGACTCGGCATCTTCTGGTTTCTTGGTCACTGTGGATTCCGTCGGCGCACCGTCCGGGCGAATACCCAACATTCGAGCTCCCACGTAGGCGACAACAGCCGCAAAGAAGCTGCCCAAGGCACCCATCTTGACGGCATCAAGCACCGCCGGGCTCGTTGGAGGAACTGGGAACGCGGCCGTCGAGACGAACAGGGCAACCGTAAAGCCGATACCCGCGACCATGCCGATACTGAGCACATGGCGATAGCCCATGCCACCAGGAATTTCCAATTTGAACAGCCGTTGGCCGATCCAGGTGAATGAGACGATTCCGATAGGCTTGCCAACGATCAGCCCGCCCAAGACCAGCCAGGTGCCGACGCCCACATTGGACATCGCGACACCTGCATTAACCAAGCCAAACAGTCCCAAGATGAGTTCAACTGGGTTCTTCCACCAATGCTCGAAAGCGTTCAGCGCGTCATGTCGTCCTAGTTCTTCACGCGCAAAAATCCCCAGGTCGGTGCGAGCGTGCGGCATGCATAGCACGATGGGAACCAGGCCCAGGGCCGGGTGAATCCCCGATTTGTAAAACGCAAACCAACTCAGGGCACCAGGGATCAAAAGGTACCACCAGAAGCTAGACAGTTTTAGTACTTTTTGAAAGATGAATCCTAAGGCCATCGCGCCGACACTCAGCAGCAGCCAATGCAGTGCCAAAGTGCCAGTTGGGTAGAAGACGGCCAGAATTACCAGACCTACGGCATCATCGGCGATTGCCAGCAACAGAAGGAACGCGATGGCGGGATGTCCGGCACCGAAGATGATCCGAGCGACGAGGTAACTGAAGGCAATATCGGTCGCGCAAGGGACGGCCCAACCCCTGCCGAGCGTCGCCCATGTGGTCAAACCCATGGTACTCAATAACAACACGCCGACGATGTAAAGCCCCGCGGGCCCCACGATCCCACCAAGCGTTGCCAGCAACGGTGTGGCTGCCTTGCGAGGGTTCGCAAGGGCGCCGCCCGGGAGCAAGGCCTCCCAGACCTCTTTGCCTGCAATGGCGAAAAACAACGCCATGAAAAGATCGTTTACCAGAAAATGTAATGTCAGTGCTCTCGCCGGAGCTCCGGCGGGAGCTGCCGCCGTTCCGCCGATCGCAGCTTCGTGCTTCGCGGAGTGACCTGCATCCGCAATTGGACCGTCCTCTTGGGTTGCTTCAGGATTCTGGGCCGTGGCGGTGTGACCACTCGTACCGCCGTGGCCATGATCATGCTGCTCGTCCACATCGCGGAAGATCGACATTAGGTCGAAATGCGAAAAGTGGTGGTACGTATCGGGCGAGACGTTCGCCCACACCAGCGCGCCGACTGCTCCGGCGATCAAGAAAAGCGAATTCTCGAACAGAAACCGAATTGGTCTCGGTCGTTTCGAGGATTTAGTATGCGACATAATTGTGGATTCCGTACAACAAGATTCAGCGAATGACCCGCCCCTCTGCCCCGAAAAGCGGCGAACCCAACAAGCTAACGCGTGCAGGCACCGGTGAGAAGCCCAAACGGGTGCTCAAAAAGACCCATATCGGAGGATAGGTCTCGCCAATGTGCGAGTGGGGAGACGAATTGCACATTCTTGGTCATCGATCAGACACCGCCGGTGCGGCCATGCGGTTTGTAGTGGTTTTCCCACCGATTGCCGTCGGTGATTGCCTTTGATGCGGCCAACCTGAGGTGACTCATCACCATGAAAGGCCAACCGTGATCTGCCAATGCACCGGTGACAAATAGCACCGGTGGCAAGTAGCGCCAGTGACAAATAGTGCCAGTGAAAGCCAATAGAGCCGTGAGACTTCTAGGCATTGGCCAACGGCAATATTCACCGTAGGGGCATCGCCCCAGGAATCGCTGCGGCCCTGCCGCTTTAGGCTTGATCTTTGTCCGCCATCTTGCAGATGCGCAGCTTTCTATCGTAGTGCGCCGTTGCCAAATGCAAACCGTCGGAGGCCAGATCCATATCGCGTGCAGTGTTGGGGAGCTTGAATTTGTAAAATTCCTCTTTCTGGTCTGCTTTCCAAAACAGCAAGAATCCGCCGCCACCGCCGCCGGAAATACCGATCACCGTACCGTCGGGATGCAGTGCCAGGCTCCATGCGGCACCGCGCAATTTGTCTTTGGAGACGTGCTGGATTGTCTCTTTAGCCGTTTCCCAATCGAACTCAGCGATCACTGGGTTGCCCACGCCTGCAAAGGCGTTGGTCACGTTGGTGATGCCGCTGCCGGCAAGTCGCTTGCCTGCCTGATCGAACACCAAACCGCGTAGGCCGCCAATGTCCGCCTTGAATGTGGTGTCGTACTTGTGCAGTGCTTCGGCTTTGAATCTCCTGACCGCTTTACCGGTGGCAACTTCCCAATGCACGAGATTGCCCATCAGATCGCCAGAGACCAGGTCTTTCCCGGCGGGATGAAATGCCACGTTGTAGACGTAGCGTTCGTGGCCCAAAAACTCGCGCACCAGCGCTCCATCGGACGCATTCCAGAGCTTGACTA
>JASLRF010000299.1 GCA_030744095.1 Pirellulaceae bacterium
GAATTCTCGTGGCTCAAAGCGCCGACAAAGGCGTCTTGGGACCAATCAGGGCCAGCCAACAACTCGATCGCGGTGGGTGTGGAGTCCGAATCGACAAGCGCCGCCAACAGGCATTCAACAGCTTCCAGGTCAGGTGGCGAAGAGGCGACGATGCGGTGCGCCGAGGGGATCGGTTTCAGCTTTAACGTTACTTGCGTGATCACACCGAGCGTTCCCAGCGAGCCGGTGAGCAGCTTGCAAAGGTCGTATCCTGCGACGTTCTTGACGACACGGCCCCCACCCTTGAAAGGTGTACCACGACCATCGACGGCGCTGATGCCGATGACGTAGTCGCGCACGGTTCCTTGTCCGAATCGTCGCGGGCCGTTGAAGTTCGTCGTCACCACGCCGCCGAGGGTGCCAATGCTCGGCTCCGGGACGTCGATGGGCAGACGTAGGTTCTCCTGCGCAAGCGTGTCAGACAACGCCTGCATCGTGATTCCCGCTTCCACGGTGATTGTCAAGTCACGCACAGGGAACTCAACGACACGGTCCAGCTGGCTCAGCGCGAGACCCACGCCATCTTGTTTCGGTGGCAAGCCGAAATCGAGGCTCGTTCCGCCACCGATCGGATAGATTGCCACGTCTGTTGCATAGCAATCACAAACGGCGTCGGCCAATGCTGCTTGTGTCGCGGGCGTCAAGGTCTCGCTGATCGGGAGGATATCTGTGGCCGTACTACTCAAGGGATCTCCTGCTTGTGCGACTACCGACGTAGGGCGTTGATTGGAGTTGGATCCGTCAGAGTGCCGCGCGGCGCCCTGGATGCTTCTGTTCAATTCCGCATGCCCCGGCCGTTGGCAACATTTTGTTCGGGCTAAGGCGATTGGTGGGGTTCAAGGCTTGCCGCAGATTGGCCATGACGGTCAAGTCATCTTCGGTGAACATCTTCTTCATAAAGTGCACTTTTTCGACGCCAATGCCGTGTTCACCTGTGACGCTGCCGCCGCACGCCAGGCACTCGTCGAGGATCTCGCCGCTGGCCTTCAAGACCTGTTCGACCTGCTTTGAATCGCGTTCGTCGAACAACAGAATCGGATGGATGTTGCCGTCGCCAGCATGAAAAACGTTGACGATGCGGATGCCGTATTTGCTACCGATTTCTTTGATGTGTCGCAGAATATGCGGCAATTGTGTCCGCGGGACCACGCCGTCTTGTGTGCAGTAACTGGGGCTGAGCCGTCCGATGGCTCCAAAGGCCTGCTTGCGACATTTCCATAATCTTTGACGTTCCTGATCGCCGTCAGCCATCCGCACTTCGCGAGCTTTCTCGGCTTCACACAAGCGGACGATCTGATCTCGTTGTTCGTCCAGGCCGGCTTCCAAGCCATCAACTTCAATCAACAAAATAGCCTGGGCATCCAAAGGAAAACCAAAATGAAATGCGTCTTCGAGAGCAGCCAGGATACCTTGGTCCATCATTTCGAGCGCGGCTGGCACGATGCCGGCACCAATGATGGCGCTGATCGCATTGGTGGCGTCTTCGACAGATTCGAACACGCCGAGCATTGTGCGGTATCCTTCCGGATTTCGCGTCAGGCGGACCCAGACTTTGGTAATGATGGCCAGCGTCCCTTCGCTACCAACCAACGCGCCCACCAAGTCCAGACCAGGTGGGTCTTCGGCCGGGCCACCGATCTTCACGATGTCGCCATTGGCCATGACCGCTTCGACTCCCAAGACGTGGTTCACGGTGACACCGTACTTGAGCGTGTGTGGGCCGCCGGAATTCGTGGCAACATTGCCGCCAATTGTGCAAGCCCCCTGGCTCGATGGATCCGGCGCGTAGTGATAGCCAGATCCCTTCAATGCCTGGGTCAGCCAGATATTGACGACGCCCGGTTGCACGACGGCATATCGATCGCGGAGGTTGATCTCTTCAATCTGCTTCATCCGCGTCATCACGATCATCACACCACCGCCGACCGGCAGGCATCCACCGGCCAAACTTGTGCCTGCGCCGCGCGGTAGAAATGGCACGTCAGCCTCATTGCAGATCGCCACGATTTCCGAAACTTGCTCGCTTGTGGAGGGGAAAACAACGACATCAGGACTGTTCTTCTCAATCGTAAATCCGTCGCATTCATACACCAACAAGTCAGATCGTACCGACAGCACGGCGTCTGCACCCACGACTTTTCTCAGGGAATCGACGATGCTGTGAAATTCGAGTGCAGTCATGGTTTGGATCGAAGAGGTTCGACAGCGAGTGGGAGAAACAGACGATTATAGAGCGACTCAGTAGGGCGACGGTAGAGGGAGGTTCGCGGTCACCGCATCAGGGGCTAACCAAAGTGCGTTTCGAGTCGGTCCACAATGAGTTTTCCGACATTCAACGACGACGTGGCCGCCGGCGATGGCGCATTCTCGACATTCACAACACGATCACTCTCGAGGATGCAAAAATCGTCGACGATCGATCCGTCGGGGGCGATCGCTTGTGCTCGAACTCCGGATCGAGCGGGGCGCAAATGCTCGCTCTGAATCTCCGGCATCAGACGCTGTAAAGCTCTAACGAAGGCTGCTTTGCTGAACGATCGCCACATTTCCCCGGCACCGACGCGCCAGTATTTTGCGGCCAACTTGAGAAAGCCGCCGTAGCAAAGTGATTCGGCAAGGTCCACAAAGCTGATATCGGTCTTACGATAGCCCTCACGCGCGAACGCCAGGACGGCATTGGGACCACATTCAATTCCGCCATCGATCATGCGCGTGAAATGCACACCCAGAAACGGAAAGGCCGGATCGGGGACGGGATAGATCAAGTTGCGGCAAAGGTGATGAACTTCAGGTTTTAGTTCGTAGAATTCGCCACGAAAAGGCACGATCTTCGAATTCGGAGTTTGTCCCGTCATGCGTGCAACTCGATCGCAATGTAATCCGCCGCAGTTCACCAAAAAGTCCGCCGTGTACTCACCTTGCGTTGAATGAACCACAACCGCGTCGCTCTTGTGAGTCACTCGCGTCACACGCGCGCCGCAAACAACTTCTCCGTTCCCAGATGAAACCAGTTCTGATAGTCGTTCCGTAACGTGGCGAAAGTTGGCGATTCCGGCCTCGGGAACATGAATGGCTTGCACGCCCGCCGCGTGCGGCTCGAGTTCCTGTAAACGCTCGGGGCCAATCATCTCGCAACGGACACCATTTTGCTGACCTCGCTGAAAGATCCGTTCGAGCCGCGGGACTTCGTCGTCGGTAACCGCGACGATTACTTTCCCGCAGATGTCGTACGGAATGTCTTCTCGCTCACAAAACCGCTCCATTGCCTCTCTTCCCGAGCGTCCGTTCTGAGCCCTCAAAGATCCTGGCTTGTAGTAGATTCCCGAGTGCAACACGCCCGAGTTGTGGCCGGTCTGATGTTGCCCTACGGCGGACTCTTTCTCCAGAACGAGCACCGAACGATCCGGGTACCGTTGCGACAACTGATACGCAGTGGCCAGTCCGACGACCCCGCCTCCCACAATGATGACTTGAGCGTGCTGCATAGTATCCTGTTTGTGTTGGTGACAACCGGCCAGCTCTTGATCAAAGTCGGTGACCTCTGCAGCCGGATCGTTGACACTACCAATCTTTTGCCCAGTTGAATAAGTGGTCAACTGGCGGTCCGGAGTCAGCCGGCCGAGTTCCCTGGTCTTGAGGGAAGTTTCTGGTCACATTTGCTAGCCATCCAGCCGATACATTCCATAGAGGCAGATTCTGCCGAGTAATTCGCGCAACCGTGATGACCGGCGGCTTTGTCTCTCCCACCTGATGGCACCTATATGCCACTCCAAATGTGTTCAATCCAGTCAGCAACGCGCTGAACCCCCAGCTGTCCCCACCAGAAATCTCCAAATCAATTGAATCCGTTTCCGTAAGTTGAGGCATTGTCTGTTTTTACGACGACTCAATTCCAGCCTACGTGCGTGTCCTTTTTGCCAGTAGACTATACGCGGCCAGATAGTGCCGTTGCAACGCCGTTTCGGGGAAGGACCGGCAGTGGCTGAGGTCGTGCGCTAGGCAGACCAAATCCGGCGGAGTCTGAATACGTGTTTTCCAATCTGCGATTTCTAGTGATCGGGATCGGGTCGATCGGCCTTGCGCTGGTGACCTCACACTGGGGCAGCGCGCAGTCGGTCGACTGGTTCGCTCAAGGAACGGGCGTTGAACGAACTCCCGACTCTGTATACAGGCTGCCACCCCCAGCCGCCAGGGTGCCGACCGCGACACATCTCGACTACGACGCCTACCTGGCCGGTCGCGGCCAAACCGAAGCGGCTCCAGTTCAGTTCACCACACCGCCTGACATTCTTGCCATGCAGCAGGCCTATGGCGAGACGAATGTTGCCATTTGGCAGTTGTTACCTGAAGGTATGGTTTACGGGTCGTACCTTGCTGGAACGCAGGAGTCACGGTTTGCGTTGCACATGATCGATATCAACTCGGAAGGCCTTCACTTTGAGGGGTTTCTTGGCACGCGCGTACCGTTGTTGAGGTACGGGACGACAGATTCAATTCGCCCGGAGGGGTTTCAAGTCGATGCGGAAGGAGTTGCTCACGTACGCATCGATCTCGCAGGCGGTTCAATCGTCGATGCAGCGGACTTTCGTGGCGGTCTCCCCCTCTCCTACGGCTACGGGCGACACCGAACGAAACTGGGTTACTATCACCTCAGTTCGCACGTGCAAGACGAGTTCTTGACCGAGAACCCGGGATTTGTCCGTATGAATTTTTCACGAGACGTCTTCATCTTAGGGCATTCTTTTTACCTCACCGACCAGCTCAAGATCTATGGCGAAGCTGGCTACGCGTTCATCTCCGATATTAGTCAGCCTTGGGAGTTTCAGGTCGGTTTGGACTATGCACCGTGTGGCCCT
>JASLRF010000300.1 GCA_030744095.1 Pirellulaceae bacterium
CGGGAGGACGAAGCGATGCAAGAGATTAAAGTAAGCATTTTCAACCGCAAGGGCCGTACGCCCTACTACCAGATGCAGTTTCGGGATGCCGAGACCGGTGACAAGGTAACCAGGTCAACCGGCGAACAGAAGAAACGCGACGCCGAACGTGTGGCAGCCAAGTGGGAGGCTGAGTTGCGTGATGGCCGTGATACGAAGCGGTTGGGCCGGATGCCTTGGGCGGAGTTTCGTCGGCTATATGAAGATGAGGTTCTGACCTCGTTGGCGGATAGGACGGACGAAAAAGTGACCGGTGTGTTCAATGTGTTCGAGCGGTTCATCAAGCCCAAGTGATTGGCTGACATGAACGAAGAGCACGTGGCCGACATCAATCGCACCTACGGCAGCAAGGCAGAGCGGAAAATACGATCAAAGGCCATCTCGCGCACATTCGTGCCGCGTTGTCATGGGCTAAAGATCGAAAACTGATTCGCGAAGTCCCCGTGATTAAAATGCCAAAGCGAGCGAAACGCGACAATGACGCCATGAAGGGGCGGCCAATCGCCTTAGAGGAGTTCGAGCGGATGCTGCAAAAATGCAAAGCCGTGGGCGACCGGTTTGAGGAGGGGCACCGCCCTGTGGTTATCGCTTCGTGGCGTTTCTACCTGGAAGGGCTTTGGCATTCCGGTTTGCGACGAGAGGAGTCGCTCGATTTGCACTGGACGGACAGAACCCGCCTTTGCGTGGAAGATCTTGATTGCGACCGCCCAATGATCTGGATCCCAGGCGGCAAGGAGAAAGGCAACCGGGACCGTGTCTTGCCGATGGCGCCCGAGTTTGCTGAATTCCTGCGAGAGGTGCCCCAGGGCCGGCGACACGGCTTCGTCTTCAATCCGTTGTCTCGGGCGTGAACTACACCGAACGGCAGACAGCGAGGCAGATAGGGAGCGTGGTGTGCAAGATCGGCGAAGCGGCGAACGTCAAGGTTTCGGAAGATGGCGGAAAGGTGAAGTTCGCCAGTGCCCACGATCTTCGCAGGTCATTCGGCGAACGGTGGGCGTCTCGCGTCATGCCGAACGTCCTACAGGAGCTGATGCGACACGACAACATTCAGACAACGTTGCGGTACTACGTGGGGCAGAACGCCAAGAGAACGTCAGCCATCCTATGGGAGGCCCACCGGGCGCAAGCCGTGGGTGGCAGTTTGGGTGGCAGTGCCTTGATTGAGAGCTAAAAACGCGGGATATCACGTTATCCCGCCCGGACAAATCGTCCGGGCGGTTTCAGTTCGAAATCGTCGATCGGTGTTCCGTCGCGAACAATCGGAACGCCGTTGACCACGACGTGGTTGATTCCTACCGTTGTTTGGTGCGGATCGGCGAATGTGGAGCGGTCCTGCATTTGCGCTGGATCAAACACGACGGCATCCGCAAAGGCACCTTTGGCGAGCACGCCGCGGTCCCGAAGTTGGAATCGCTCGGCGGCGAATCCGCTCAGTTTGTGTACGGCAGTTTCCAGAGAGAAAAGTTTCAGGTCGCGAACAAACGGTCCCAGGATGCGGCCTACCGAACCAAACACGCGTGGGTGAACGACGCTGTTGGGATAAAAGATCCCGTCTGTTCCGATCATCGCCAGATCGTGGTTCAGCATTGGGTGAACAAGCCGGTCGTCTCCTTCGTCCATCACGCATAAGACAGCCAGCGATTCTTCGATCAGTAGATTCAGCAACGCATCGGCTTTGGGTTGTCCGCTTTCTTCGACAAACTGTGCCAAGGTCTTTCCAATGTGCGGCGCGTTTGCTTTACCTTGAACCCAGGCCAATCGGATGTGGTCGAGATCCAACTTGTAGGCGGCGATACCCTGGCGAAAGCGTTCGCGCATCTCCGACTGATTGAGTATGGCGATTGCCGCCAGCGGGCCTTCTTCCCAAACCTCGTTAGGAAGGAGGTAGTTGAGCATGGTCGAGCCGGGTTGATACGGGTAGACGTCGTAAGAAAGTTCCACTTCTTGTCGGGCGCGATCGAGAAATGCAAAGATTTCATCACAATCACAATCGGGTTGACTCTTCAGATGCGAAATATGGACGGGGACGTCGGCGCGGCGACCAATCTCGACCGCTTCGGTTAATGCGGGGATCAGTCCTTTCTTGTAACGAACATGCGAAACGTAAACACCACGACGATCAGACATCGCTTGGCACGCGGCGACCAACTCGTCTGTCGTCGAAAAGCACTCGACGATGTAGTCAAGCCCCGTGGAAAGCCCAACTGCACCTTCGTCCATGCCCTTCCGGATTTCGTATTGTACTTGCCGGATCTGAAAATCATCGAGCCGTCGTCGGCCAAACCCACTGACCATCGATCGCACGTTTGCGTACGGAATGTGCGTGGCTGAATTCTGGACGGTAGTCGCATCGAGTTGCTGCATAAAGTCGCCGAGGCTCTGCCAGCCGCGATCATCTTGCATCGTCAGGCCATCGAGGCTACGCAAGTAGTACAACCATTGCGGTTTGGTGAACTGATTGACCGGGGCGTACGAGATTCCATCCGCCATCAGAATCTCGGTCGTAAATCCCTGCAATGTCTTGGCTGCGAAATGTCGCATCTTCAATAGCCAGCCATCGCTGTGGTTGTGTACGTCGATAAACCCGGGTGCAACAACTTGACCGCTGGCGTCGATGGAGAGTCGAGTTTCCGCGCTGGCCAGATCCCCGATTGCGACAATACGATCACCTTGAATACCGACGTCCGCGCGGCACCGCGGGCGGTTGGTGCCATCGATCACATCACCGTGTTCTAGTATCAAGTCAAACAATGTCGTTATCACTTTAAGCAGAAGAACCACTTTAGGCAGAAGAACTCAGCGCCGGAGTCGGCTTCATCATCTGCCCGAGAGAATTCAGGGTTGTTGGTGTTCTTGCCTGTAGGCCCGTAGCGGCGGCAGTAGTTCGTCGACAGCGATTTGCAATTGTGCTAGAAGCTGGGGGGCGTCATCCAGTGTATGGACTCGGCCAAGCGACTCCAACTGCCAGGCTATTTCGCCAGCCTTGGATTGTCCAAAGTAACCCAGGCAGCCCTTAAGTCGATGCGCAAATAATTGCAACTCGCCCGCGTCGCCGTTGTCGATGGCAGCCGCAATGCGGGGCATTATTTCGGCGCTTTCGGCAAAGAAGATGTCGATCAGCTCCAAGAGTAAGTCTTGTCGTCCATCGACGATCCCAAGCGCCACGTCCCAGTCGATTGTCATGATGTCGTTTGCCGATCTGCTCTGCGCGAGTCGATATTGGCGTTGGGGCAAAGCATCAAACAACCTCGAATTAGCTTGGGGTAACCACCATTATCAGTGGCATCGATGTCGTTGCAAGGATGCGTGGTGGTGGGCTGTGTCCTATTATTGTGGATTTCCTGTGGAGTAGCAGCCTGTTGGTTTTCGCGCAGGCCGGTAACAAGGAGCGCCGGCGACGCAGTTCCAGCGGTGGAAACCAGTTGTTTTGACACATTGCCGGAACTTCGCTTCGCTTGTTCGCGGCCTACAACTGCTCAATGCACGAAAACCAACAACCGGCGTGCCAGGTGCCACGACAGTTCAGGCAGCCCTTGGTTGACGGCGATTTTGAACTCCTGTCGTTTCCAGAAGTCGCTAAGCTGTTATAATTCTTGCACCAAATCAATTGCCTGGAGAATCACGAAGATGAGCCAAGAAGAAATCCGCATTCTGGCCACACCCGTCACAACGGCCTCGTGCAAGTTTACCGTTGATCGACCAGTCTATGCTGACGGATCGTTCTATTTCGGAACCAGGGAGAAGGGACAAGATTCTCCCTTGGCTCGACGTCTGTTTGACATCGAAGGTGTAATGACCGTCTTGATTTCGCACGACGAAATCACGGTCAATAAGGCTGGCAACTTCGAATGGCAAGACATTGGGAAACTAATCGGGGCCGAGATTCGTGAACACATGCAATCGGGCGAACCGGCCGTAGGCGACGAGTTGGCCAGTTCAATTCCCGCGACGGAAGAGTTGCGTGGGCGAATCGAAGAAGTGTTGGAAAGCGAAGTCAATCCAGCCGTTGCCGGACACGGTGGCGTGGTCACGTTGATTGATGTTCGCAAGAACGACGTTTTTATTAAAATGGGAGGTGGTTGCCAGGGCTGCGGAATGGCGGCCGTAACGTTGAAACACGGCGTCGAAACGGCTATCCGTCAGGCTGTACCTGAAGTCGGCGCAATCTACGACACGACCGATCACGCAGCTGGAAGAAACCCCTATTATGCTGCTCAGTAGCTCAGTGGTCGCCTAAAGGCTCAGAGGACGTCTTATGGTACTGAAGAACTGACCTACTGTAGGAGCAATGCCATGAAGGGGCCAAAAGAGCGGCTCAAGTATGATCTGTCTCGCGTTTGGGAATGTCCCGAATGTCACAATCGGACGCGGACCAGCGGCGAAGTGACCCATACGACATGTGGCTGCCAAAGCAAGATGCTGTTCACCGAACAACGTTGCATGATGTTGGTGGAAGACGGTGTCCGGCGAATCCTACCGTGACCGCTCCGCGCAATGGCAACGCTATTGGTTGAGGGGCCGCGGCCCAACGCCGCCGCTATTTAACAGCTGTTGATTCAGTTCACCTATCAACTGCTTGGCGGAAGTGTCTTCGGGTCGCAACTCAACCACGCGTTCCATTTGCGAGATCGCTTCGGTGAAACGTTTGTGCTTTTGATAAAGCAAGGCCAGTGCCATGGCAAAGTCCGGTGAATTCGGTGTCAAGCGGCACGCCTCTTCCAATTCTCCGACGGCCTCCTTTTCGTCGCCAAGCAGGTATAGTAGCAGGCCATACCGATAGTGAATCGGCCCATTGTTTGGCACAAGTCCTACATCGCGTCTCAGCAATGCCAACTCTTCCATGCGGAGTGTCGTGACGCGTTGGCGAATTTCGGCAGATTTCACGATCAGGTCGCGGCCCGCCGGGTTGCCGGCCTGGGCGAATTGCATGGCCTGTTGCTGTAGCTCGTCGGCACGTCGATCGAGTAATTCGGCCAGATTCGAGCGAGGTCCGACGACCGATGGTTCGATGCGGAGCGCCGTCTCATAGGCGCGTTGTGCCTCTGCGGGGTCGCCCTGGTCGGCTCGCAGCACGCCCACCATCATGTGCGATCCGGCACGGTCGTTATTGACCATGAACCCCGCCTCGAGTTCGGTCAACGCTTTACGGAGTGCTTTGCGCTGCGATCCACGTAGCTCGGTTCGTGGCAATCGAGCCAGGACGCGTGCAGTCTCTGTGCGAACCAACCGAACTGGGTCGGCCAACAATGGTGTGAGCAATTCCGTCAGCTTCCGGGCTGGCAAACCCTGGAGATTTGCCACCGCGGTAGCGCGCACCTGGGCATTGGAATCATGCAGCAGTTTGATGGAAAGTTCGTTGGCGTGTTCCGCACCGAATTGGCCCAGTTCGAGCAGACAGGTTGCTCGGACAACGT
>JASLRF010000301.1 GCA_030744095.1 Pirellulaceae bacterium
AACCGTGGAGAGTTTCTCTTGAACCTTCGTTGTCGTTACCTCGCATCGTTACAAGCGGTTGCGTGCTGGCCGGCCCAGGCTGTACCGCTCCAGGCTAGGAAGGCCGACTCGAAACGGGTCCGGTCGCCACGTGTAACGCTCAGGCTGATCGCCACGGGGCTGAGTTGTTTAGGGCTGATGACCCTCGCCGGTTGTCCTTCGAATACGCAACAACATTCGAGAAAACAGACTGGCTTCGCGGCCACCGAACAGTCTTCTTCCAAGCACTTGAACGCTGCGATCGATTTTGCCAATCGCATGGACGAGTTTGAAGAAGAGCAAGCCAACGTTCAGGTTGCGTATCACTTGAATCGCTGGGTGGACGAAATGAAACTGACCGACGATTGGTCACCGGATCCGCTCAGCCAAAGTCTGCCTCGCGAGATGCGCAAGCGTGTGGTCGCAGAACTGGGGCGTCCCCAATTCTATCTAAACGACATCAAATCACTGATGCAGTCAGTCTGGTGCGCCAACATTGCCAAGTGGGTGGCGCGCGCGCCGGTTTTAGGTCCGCTGGGTCATCGGTCACAGGCGCACGCGGAGACGCTTGAAGATTTTGAGGTTGATCAGTTGATCGTTGCGGAACGGTTGTTTGATTGGACCATTCGCAATATTCAGCTCGAAACAACCATCCCGTATCCGTTTGACCCGATTGAGCTTACGACGGGGGCCGCGGCAAACCAGAAACGTCTCCTCCCGCCGCCGATGCGAGGCATCGCCGGTCCTGGTTACCAGACGCATCCATGGCAGACCCTGCTATATGGTCGAGGTGATTCGCTGGCTCGAGCGCGAGTTTTCATGCAACTTGCTCGTCAGCAAGAAATTGACGTCGTGATGTTGGCGTTTCCAGGTCTGACCACTCCGCCCCGCGCACGTCCGTGGTTGCCTGCGGTGCTGATTCGTGATCAGTTGTACCTGTTCGATACTGAGATTGGTTTGGCGCTCCCAGGGCCGAATGACGAGGGCATCGCAACGCTGCAACAAGTTCAAGCCGACACGTCGCTTCTCGCCAAACTTAATATTGGTACCGATTTCAGATATCGCGTGGTTGAAGAAGACTTGATGGAGGTGCTCGCGTTGGTCGACGCCTCTGAGCAAGATCTGTCGCGTCGAATGCAGTTAGTGCACCAGAATCTGACCGGCGACGGTCGGCTCGTGCTAACGGTGGATGGAACTGAGTTGTCAGACCGACTAAAGAAATGTCCCGGCGTGGGAGATGTACAGATTTGGCCAATTTCGTACGAAACAACGTGGTATCAGACTGCGACCGCGACCCCCGCTTACCTGGAGAAGCTGCAGGCAGAAGTAAGAGAAGATCCTGACTCGCAACGCGATTATTTGGACAAGTACGTTGTCTTCGCGGCTCGCAACGGATTGGTGCGAGCACGGCACTTGCATTTTCGTAACAAGTTCGGCAACGTCGGCGACGAAAAAGGTGCCAAGATGTTGTATCTGGAGTCACGGATTCCCAACGCCCAACTCGACCAGATCGAAACTTCCGATAGGGTGCAAGAGCAACTCGGCCTGACACGCCAGGATGACGAACGACAAGTCTACTTCCAAGGCCGCATGGCGATGGCCAAAATGGTTGTGACCAACACCAAGCACCACGCCAGTTATTGGCTTGGGTTGGCGCAGTACGACGATGGTCGGCCGGAGGCGGCCGTCGAGTGGTTTGCGCGGCGCACCTTGGAAGCGTTTCCCGATGGGCCCTGGACAGGTGGTGCCCGGTACAATCTAGGGCGAACTTACGAAGCCTTGGGCGATATTGAAAAAGCCCGCGAACAGTATTTTCAGGACGAATCGCCCCAAAAATATGGAAATCTACTGCGTGCACGATACTTGGCGCGCACGCTCGTGGCGAACGAATCCGATTGACCACGGCCCAACGCACAAGCTGGCATTGAGCCGTCAGCGATCATCTCTGCCAAGCCCCCGCCACGTACGCTCCACACCCTCCGCGCTGCTCTCATCTACTTCCAAGCGAACGCTTTGCCGGTCAATTGCTCGTAGGCGTCGATGTACTTTTCACGTGTCTTGGCCACGATGTCATCCGGAAGGGCAGGAGGGAGGCTGTTCTTATCCCAGTTGGTCGTCCCCAACCAGTCGCGTACAAACTGTTTGTCGTATGATGGCTGACTGCCGCCCGGGGCATATTGATCGGCTGGCCAAAATCGCGAGCTGTCAGGTGTCAGGACTTCGTCAATCAAGATCAATTCGCCGTCAAACCGACCCCATTCGAATTTCGTGTCGGCAATGATGATACCTCGCTCCAAAGCGTAGGCCGCACCGCGCTGGTAAATATCAATGCTGCGATCCCGCAGGTCCGTGGCCGTCTCTTCGCCGATGATCTCGACCATTCGCTCGAAAGAAATATTGATGTCGTGGCCTTCGTCCTCCTTGGTGGCGGGTGTGAAGATCGGGGTCTCCAACTTGTCACCTTGCTTCAGTCCAGCTGGGAGCTTGATCCCACAGACCTCACCTGACGCCACGTATTCCTTCCAACCCGATCCGTCGAGGTATCCACGCACCACACATTCGATGGGCACGACCTCGCATTTTCGCACAAGCATACTGCGGCCAACCAACGGTTCCAGATCGGTCGACGCAGGCAGGTCGGCACCATCCAGCTCGAGTGAGAGCAGATGGTTTGGTGTGTCCAGCATGTCGAACCAGAACCCGCTGATTTGCGTGAGTACACGTCCCTTGTCTGGAATGCCAGTAGGAATGACCCAGTCGTATGCGCTGATCCGATCGGTGCTGACCATCAACAACTGGTCTTTGAGTTCGTAGATGTCACGGACCTTTCCACGGCGAACAGGCAGATCTTCCAGCGAAGTTTCTAAAACGGGCGTATTCATGGCCGTTCCTTGCGATTGCGGGCATCCGGATGACAACGGCGGCCTGTGGCAGCACAGAGCAGTCGCTGATGATACGGCGCAAACAGCGTTTCGCCTAGCAGGATACCGGTGGATTTCCGTCCTTTGACAGATCTCCTTGGCGCTAGCACGATAGCACGGACGCACTTTGAATCTGGCTGTTGTAAAACAGCGATTGTGCCTACAATCCGCCCTCGCTTGGCTCGGCGCTTACCGGGCAAGCTGCTTTTTGTGCGAGGAATCTGTTGTGGCCAAATACATCTACCGATCGATTGCGGTTGTTATCTTGATGCAAACGGCTGGGTGCGGCAACGCGATAAACTGGTGGGGCCCCCAGGGGACGATGCGACAGCAACAGTTGGACGCATCGGTCTACGATCCGTATGCCGAGCCTGACGTTGGGCCGGAGGTCGTAGGTTCACGTCCCCGCGATTTCCAAAAGCCATTCGCGGAACCCGTTCGCAACAGTCGGCCCGGGAACTCGCTCTGGGGACGGTAGTCGCCTCGATCGGCGGCCCTCCGCGGCACGATTGTCTGGCCTGGCCGGTATCGAACAAAGGGCCGGCATCAAATAAAGCTGGCCGCTGAACCTTGCCCAGCGATGCCGTTTTGGCAACAATAGTGGCACATTCCTGCCTGCGGCGATTTTAGACCTGCGATGCCGCGTTCCCCCGCCTAGTGCCTCATGACACGCAACATTTTACGCCGGCGTTGCATTCCGACCGGGAATACGGACGGAGTTCAACTTGGTCCTGCCGAAAAATCAAGATGTCAGGGCACATTCGGGCCTTTGCCCACTTGCTACATAAGGAAGTCCTTCATGTCTTCTCGACGAGCTTTCGGTTTATGGTTGGTTGCCGTGTTGTGTTTCCTGGCAAGTCTCAGTGCACCTGCCGTGACCAGCGCCCAGGATTGGCCTCAATGGCGAGGCCCTAACCGCGACGGCATTTCGACCGAGAAGAATCTGCTCAAGCAGTGGCCCGTCGGCGGTGCTCCAAAGGTCGTTTGGCAAGTCGACAATGTTGGTGCTGGTTATTCGTCCGTTGCTGTCAAGGATGGCCGTGTGGTTACCCAGGGCGATCTGAACGGCGTCGAACATGTGATTGCGTTAAATGCAGATGACGGAAGTCTGCTGTGGGCGGTTCAGCCCGAGCCCGTATTAGGGCAATTGGACGATCGCATCCGGTCGGAAATGAAACGCCTCGATCGCAATCAAGATGGCGCGGTCGACGAGTCTGAGGCGTTGGCCGGTCTCTCGTGGCGATTCAATACCTATGACACGGCCGATGGTGGCGACGCGAATGCCGTCGCAGCCACTGCGAACAATCGGGCTCGAACGATGTTCGACGCGCTTGATAAGAACGGCGACGAGCAACTCACGTTTGACGAAGCTGGCAGACTGTTTAGCGATTATTTTGCCCGCGTGGATTCGTCCGATGGATCGGCCGATGCGGAGGCACTGGCCAAGTCTCGCGCGGCAGCGTTGATTAGAACATTCGACAAAGACACGAATCGAGCGGGAGAGAAAGTTGAACTGGATGGGATGATTTCGCGTGACGAGGCGCGCCAATCCCCTTTCAACCGCTCGTTTCGACGCGCGGATCTCCGTGATCCAACGACGCGCAAGGGCGACGAGTTGCTCACGGTTGACGAGATCGAAGAGTACCTGCTGAAAAGCGAACGTGGCAAGGACGGTCTCGTCTCGCTGGATGAACTGGCGACGTACTATGCCAGGAACCTACCAAACCGCGATGGCCAGTTGACGGCCGCCGAGCTTCGTGGCTACATCGGTGGCTATCGAAACGGTCAGGGTGACGGTCCGCGGGGAACGCCCACGATTGTGGATAATCGCGTTTATGTCGAAGGTGGAAACGGTGACGTGAGCTGTTTGGATCTTTCCACCGGAAGCACCTTGTGGCACGTCAATCTTGCCGCCGATCTCAACGGCGGACGTCCGGGTTGGGGGTATTCCGAATCACCGTTGATGGTAGGTGATCTGCTGATCGTAACACCCGGTGGAAAGCTCGGTACCGTTGCGGCGCTGAACAAGAACACTGGCGAGGTTGTGTGGCGTAGCGAAGACGTACAGGAATCCGCGCAGTATTCGTCGCCTGTCTTGGCGGACATTCTGGGCGTTCGCCAGATCGTGCAATTCGCTCGAGAAAATGTGTTCGGCGTATCGCTCGAAGACGGAAAGCTGCTTTGGAAGTACGGCAATGCCAACAACGGCACCGCCAACGTTGCCACGCCGATTGTCGAAAACAACCACGTCTTTGCGTCAAGCGGATATGGCACTGGCGGCGGTTTGGCCAAGATCAGCGAGGACGGCGGCGGGCTTTCGGCGACGGAGGTCTATTTTGACAAGAAGATGGCGAACCATCACGGCGGCATCGTAAAAGTCGGCGATCACATGTACGGTTTTGGTAGCGGAGGGCTGATTTGTATGAACTTTCTGACAGGCGAAATCGCCTGGCAGGATCGCAGCGTCGGTAAGGGGTCATTGTTGGTCGCCGACGGTATGCTGTACTTGTTGGGCGAAAGGCAGGAAGTGGCGCTGGCCCATGCGTCGCCGAAAGAGTATGTCGAAACAGGTCGGTTCAAGATCCCCAGTCACGGTCGCCCCAGTTGGGCGCATCCCGTCGTCGCAGGGGGGAGATTGTACATTCGCGATCAAGGGTCGCTGACGGCATACGATGTCCGAAGCAACTAGCGAGGCTGTGCCTCGGACCGACGCGAGCTATAGCTCGGTTGCGGCGACCCGCTCCCCGACCAACCTGCGGTCGGTGCCCGTCGCTGAAAACTTGACTCATTTGTACAGAAGAACTTGATACAAGCTTTCTAGGGACTGCCCGATCAACAACGGTCGTGTCGTGTTAAACGGACCCCGCCCCCTGTTTGCACCCGCTGTTTGATTCTCCGACGGGCGGGTATCATGGCCGTTGGCTTGATTCTTTCCCGTGCTCCACATTCGATGGTTACTCATGTCGCCGCGACGTCATTCTCAGCGATCTCACGACGACGAGCCTAGTGGCCTTGATCGATTGCAGAAAGTGCTGGCCGCGGCGGGTATCGGAAGTCGTCGGGAATGCGAAGATCTGATCACCGCGGGTCGTGTTGAAGTCGACGGTGAGTTCGTGACCGAACTAGGCCGCAAGGTCGATCCCACCGGACAGAAGATCCAGGTCGATGGTGTCACTTTGACGCAGCCGAAACGGGTCTATTTTGTCCTGAACAAACCCGTCGGTGTCGTTTCGACGAACTCAGATCCAGACGGCCGCCCCCGCGTGATTGATCTGATCAAATCGGACGAGCGTCTGTATCCGGTTGGGCGCTTGGACCGCAGCAGCGAAGGACTGATCCTGGTGACCAACGATGGCGAACTCGCCAATCGGCTCACGCATCCTCGCTATGGCATCGAAAAAGTCTACCGCGTTCGCGTCGCTGGTAATCCGACGCCACAGGAGTTGGGCAAGCTGCGAAAAGGCGTCTATCTGTCCGACGGCATGGCCCACGTCTCCTCGATTCAGACCAAGCGACGATTCAAGCAGAGCACGGAGCTGGAGATCGTTCTCAGAGAGGGGCGTAACCGCGAGATCCGCCGCATCCTCGCTCGTATCGGCCATAAGGTGGTGCAACTGAAACGTGTCGCCATCGGTCCGATCCGGTTGGGCACGATGCCTGTCGGCGCCCACCGGATGTTAAGCCGCGATGAAGTGCAAGCTTTGCGACGGGCAACCAGGGGCCGGAAGAAGAGCGATGCGGACTCGAAGCCGGTTGCCAAAGAAAGACGCAAGCGAGCGCCTAACCAAGCCGCCCTGCCGACCGCCTCTGGCGAGTCCAAAGTCGCCAAGCCGCGTCGTCGCAAGACCGGTTCGTCTGCAATGAGTGGTTACACTCGGCCGACGAAGAAGGGTGTCAAACGCAAGAAGTCATCGGCGGATTCGCAGCGAGGAAGTCAGAAAAGTGGGTCCACCTCGAAGTCTGCGAGATCTTCGCAGCCGGACGCCCGCCCGGGAAAGAAGACGGTCAAGAAGTCCGTGCGTCCCATCAAGCCGGGCGTAACAAAGAAGAGGGCGAGTCGACCTGGCAAAGGCACTGGAAAGCCGTCGTCGGCTGTTGGCAAGAAAAAGACGGGTAGGAAACGTCGCCGATGAGCAACCCGTTGCACGCTGAATACTACGCGGACGCGGCCATACAACAGAAGGTCGAGGTCGTTGAAAACGTGAAGCTGGCTCGAGACACCTATCGTGTTCGATTTCATTGTCCAGAGATTGCGGCACGGATTGTCCCAGGCCAGTTCTTGATGTTGCGGTTGGCAGGTATGACAGATCCACTGATCGGTCGCCCCCTGGCGCTGTATGACACCGTACCCGCCAGCAGTGGGGCCGATTCTGGCGCGCAAGAGATCGACGTCGTCTATTTGGTCAAGGGAAAGATGACCAGCCGTTTGGTGGGATTTCAGCCCGGCCAGTGGCTGGATGTATGGGGCCCGCTGGGAAACGGGTTTGCTCCGCGACCAACTGGGCATCTGATCATGGTGGCCGGTGGAATCGGACAGACGCCCTTCGTAGCGCTTGCACAAGAGGCACTCGGCAAACGGCGCTACGGAGATAGGACGCGTCAACCAGCTCGATCCAACCAAGTGACTCTGTGTTATGGGGCACGCACCGCGGAACTCCTGGCAGGCGTGGAAGATTTTCAGCGCGCAGGTGTCGACGTTCGCATCGCGACCGATGATGGCTCGCGTGGCCACCACGGTTTGGTGACCGACCTGTTACGGCAGACGCTGGCTGAATCCGACGATGATCGGCGAATTATCTGCTGCGGCCCCGAGCCGATGATGGTAGCCGTGGCGGGTGTGGCCGCCGAGACGGAGACGCCGTGCCAAATCTCGTTGGAAACCCCGATGGCCTGCGGGATTGGTATCTGTTTCACCTGCGTGGCCAAGGTGCGCGACGCGAATGGCCAATGGGACTACAAGCGAACGTGTGTCGATGGTCCCGTCTTTGACGCAACGTCGATCGTCTGGTAACACGGTGACTGGTTGGCGTTGCCTGGCCAGTGCGTATTCGATCTGGTGCGTATTCGAACTGGCCGGATCAAGTTGCTTGACAACGCAAATCCACCACCGACAATGCGGCAAGCGAAACGCGGGGCCTTCGAGTCTCTTGAAGTACGGGCCCCGATTCAAACTCGTACGTCGCAGGCGACGGCTTACAGGCCGACGCGAGGATGACTTGGTATGTCGGATGCAACGGCACCGGAGGCAGCGACCGAAATCAGCGATTCGGTTTCCGCTGTAGAAAGTCCGACGGCGCCTGTTCCAACAACTCCAAGCGTGGTGGACCGTCGTTTACAGTTGGTCGAGCTGTTTGTGTTGGCCGTTGGCCTTCCCGCGGCAATGGCGTACGTCGACGAACTCGTTCTGGGGCGGTGCATTGCAGAGATGTGGCACGGCCTGCCCGTCTATCTGACGTATGCGATGTTGGTCTTGCAGGTGACGTTGCTCGGTTCGCTGGTTGGCAGGCGAATACAGCGGCCTCACATCAAGTGGTTGGTCTTCCTGTGGGCGATCGTGCTGATTGATATGCTAGTTTTTTCCATCACCGCGGTTGATACCGAAGCGACCCGAATGACGCGGTGCCTGGCATTTGCCTTCATGTCGGGGCAGGTTGGGTTGCTTACGGTGTGGGGCATATTGTCGCCTGTCTTTTGGGCAGTTCGACTGCCGATGGCCGCGCTGGGGTTGGCGCTGGTAATTTCGTTTGCTGCGTCGTTTAGTGGTGGCAGTGACCTCTGGTTCGCCATCCTATGTTGGCAGAGCTTGGCGACCGCAATCTTGTGTGGCATTCTGTGGTTTTTCGGATTTCGCGTTCGGCGGTTGCGTCGCGACCAACCGACGGACCGTCGCCTGCAGTTTTCGATGCGGCATCTGTTCGCCTGGACGACAACCGTGGCATGTGTGGTGGGCGTTGTGCGATTGATCGATGTTGCTTCGTTTCTGTTGCTAGGAAGCGATTCTCTGTTGGCCTGCATTGGCTTGGGAGGCTGCTTTGCGATCGTGTCGATGGTCGCGGTCTGGTCTGCGCTGGGTGCCGAAAGATTGTTGATTCGCCTAATTGGTCTGACGGTTTCGACGCCCGTCATTGCGCTGTCCATCGGCGCAGTTGGGCTCAGCCGAATCCCCGCTTGGATCTCTGAATCGCTGTTCTTGGGCAGCGTTTACAACCCAGTTCTATGGTTTACTTGGACATGCCTGGCGACGTTTTTTCTGGCGGGCCTGTTGGCCATTTTTCGCACCAGTGGCTACCGGCTGCTGCGGATCGCGGCATCAACCAACACGTAGCATTCGTGGTACGTGCCAATGGACTGTTGGCCACAAGCACAGAAGCGTGGACAAAGACTGGGATCGGGCCGAAGCCGACACCGGAACGGTTCTACTGCTTTTCGTTGCCCAGTTTGATCGCCAGCAAATCGAGCTGGCTCTTCAAGTCCGCCAATAAGAGGTGCGGTCCGGCACCGGACGCCATGTGCGAATAGAACGATTGCGACGGGCCGGAGTGGCTGGTCGAAAGGAGTGTGGTGGCGCGGCGCAATTCGTCGAGCTGATTGTCAAGTTCGTGAACCGACTCGGCAGAGGCTTGATTGCTTCGCCATAACCCGTCTAACTGAAGGGCAAGGCCGATGACCAAGGTGGCCTGGCCAGCCAACGTAAACGGCATCCCTAATCGCCACAAATCAGCTCGACCCATCCAAAACGACCAGCCCAATAGGACAGCACCAAAGGCAAACGTCATCAGGCCCAACGACAAGACTGACCAAGACATGAATGAGCCTCGACGGGGCTTCCGCACAGCTCTGGTTGCGGGAGAGTTGGTAGCAAGTTGTTGGTCCGCAGGCTGAATTCGCGGCTCGCTCGTCATCGTCGCTGAGTCCGTCTGAAGTTTATGAGCTACATCAGTGCGGCGAATACCCAGCGAGTTTACCAGGCGGTCAGCCGCGCGAAGATCCTCCGCCAACTCCCAGCTTTCCCAGGATCGTAGTGCGGCATCGATCGAGCCGTTCAAAACGTCTGTTTCCAGGGCAGTGTGGTGATCCTTAGGTATCGTCGTTGTTGTTGGCGAAGTGTGGACTTCTCCGTCGTTATTAACGCGTTGCGCCGCTGATAACTCAGACTGACACCGCGCGCATTGCATCGTAGCGTCGCTGGTCGACGCCACTGCTGGCACGTCTTGTTGGCAACTGCGACACCACATGGTTGTTGCTCGCATTGGATTCCGTGCCCACCACTCAACTCTAACCCGGATTATTCATGAGAGCCAAGGTTGACCGTAGTCTGGTAGTCTTCCGGTTGCTTTTTGGATGACCGGATGATGGGTGCGCAGAAGTCCCCCTTTCCCCCAGGGGATTGATGCGTCGGAGAGGTGGTGGAAGAGTTGGGAGGGGAAAACGAGCGATGGAGAGATTGCTACGAGCCCCTTAGTAACGCTTGGCCGACGTCGCGAAAGTGGTCAAGGAACGGCCACGAACCGGAGAGAAACACACGGACGCGACGCGACGTCACCTTGATTCGTGCGGCAACTTTGATGAGCCGCATCCGCCAGGTACAAGCGTGACCTTCACCAAGTGGGTCCGCTTCGCGGCGACGGTTGAAG
>JASLRF010000302.1 GCA_030744095.1 Pirellulaceae bacterium
AATCCGGCGTTTGGCCGAATCAATGGCTGGCCCGTTGCCTGACCAGGCGATCGATGTAGTCGAACGCTTATCGGACGGTAGCCCGTTCATGGCCGCCGCGGTCCTTCACGGGCTTGTCGAAACCGGTGGTCTGCTCCCAACTGCAGATGGTTGGCGCGTCGAACCCTTGGCATTGGAAGACCTCCAGTCATCTCGACATGCGGGCGTGGTCCTGGCACGACGACTGGAACTGCTGCCTCCCCAGACGCTCACCGTGCTTACCGTTGGTGCAGTGCTTGGCAAACAATTCGACGTCGAGTCCGCTGCAGCTTTATGCGACCAAGACCAGACCGACACCCTGTCCGCACTAGACGCCGCCCGCACGCGGCAACTGGTTTGGTTCGACGAGTCGATGGGTGAGTGCTCATTCGTCCACGATCGAATTCGCGAAGCGCTGCTCGAAGCGATACCTGCCAAGACGCGGAGTGAATTGCATTCACGTGCCGCACTCCATTTGCAGCAAACTCATGACGACCGTGTCTTCGATTTGGCCTATCACTTCGATGCGGCTGGGCAAAGCAGTTTTGCACTTCGTCACGCCTTAGCTGCCGCGAATCAAGCTCGGCGTCAGCATACGTTGGATATTGCAGAACAACAATATCGTATTGCCGAACGCGGCGCCGAGCTGGCTGATCGTCACACGCGTTACCAGACGGCCGAAGGTTTGGGCGAAGTCCTGATGCTGCGTGGTCGATATCTCGAAGCAGAAGATTGTTTCGAGCGCGCCGCCGACCTTGCTGACACCCAGCTCGATCGAGCGGAGATCCGAGGCAAGATCGGCGAACTGGCGTTCAAGCGGGGCGAAATGGAAATTGCTCGCTGTTCTTTCGAAGAGGCATTGCGACTCTTGCGTCGATTTGTCCCCACGTGGACTGCGGCGTTCGTTGTGATGTTTCTCTGGGAGGCCGTCATCCAGACGTTGCACACCCTCTTACCTCGCCTGTTTGTGAATCGGTTATCCAACACACCGGCGGCCGAAGAGCTACTGGCATTTCGCTTGTTCAGCCGTTTAGCGCACGCCTACTGGTTTACCCGCAGCAAAATCCATGTGCTCTGGACGCACTTGCGGGGAATGAACCTACAGGAAGGATTTCCGCCGACGCTGGAACTGGCCCAGTCGTATTCCGAGCACGCCCCAGCCATGAGCCTCGTCCCCTGGTTCAATCGCGGGATCCAATACGCCCAAAAGTCGCTTGAAATCCGCACAGCGCTGGGGGATGTGTGGGGCCAAGGGCAATCGCTGCATTATTACGGCGTCGTGCTTTACGCAGCATCCCGTTTCGAGGAATGTGTGTCAAAATGTCGGGAAGCCGTGCGCTTGCTGGAACGAACGGGTGACTTTTGGGAAGTGCACATCGCCCGTTATCAGATTGCGGCCGCGCAATACCGACTTGGTGAACTCGGAGACGCCGCACGCGAAGCCAAACGCATTCACCTGTCTGGCATCGAACTGGGCGATACCCAGGCATCTGGAATCAGTCTCGATGTGTGGGTTCGCGCGGCAGATAAGTCGCTTCCACAAGAGGCGTTGGCGATCGAATTACAACGTGTTCGCCACGACGCTCAGGGAACGGCGCAAGTCATGTTGGCCCAAGGCGTACGCCAAATTGGTGCCAAGCGATTCGTAGACGCGGCAACAACCCTCCAAGAGGCGCTCGACATCGCTTCGCGACAAGGCGTTAAGAACGCCTACGTGGTACCCTGCTGGGCCTGGCTGGCAACCGCATTGCGGAGTGAAGCCGAGTCGGCTCGCTGGACGACACCGCATCAACGCATACCGCGACTTCGCCGCGCCGACAAAGTTGCCAGGATGGCTGTGTTCATCGCACATTGGTTTCGCAACGACTTGCCGCACGCACTCCGGGAACAGGCATTGATTTCGTCCATGCAGGGGCAAAGTCGTCGTAGCGCTCGTTTGATCAATCGATCGCTGAAAATCGCCACACAGCAAAAGGCACAATACGAATATTTTCGATCGTTGGCCGTTCGCGGTCGGATTGGTGTGGAATTGGGATGGCCTGGTAGTGAAGCCGATATCGCCGAGGCAGAACGCGGGCTACGAAGCCTTCGCGGTTCAGACGGTGATTCCTTCAATGGCACCGATGGCGGCATCACACTGTCGTTGGCCGACCGGTTCGACACCGTGCTGGAAACCGGTCGACTCATTGCGGGAACACTCTTCGACGATGGCATCTACGAAGAGGTTCGCGAAGCCGGCTTGCGGCTTCTGCGAGGTGAAAAGGGGATCGTCTTACGACTCCCAGCAGGTCATGATAATGGCGAATTGGAGTTACCCGACGCGCACCAACGATACCGACCGTTGATCGAACGTTGCCTCCGTGAGGGCCGAGCTATCACGTGTGTCGACCTGAAATCAGAGGGAGAGGCAATTTGGGAGTCGAGCTACTCAGCTCAGTCCGCACTGGCAGTTCCCATCTATGTTCGCGGGAATGCAGTCGCTGTATTGCTCGTTGAACATGGACATGTGCGAGGCCTGTTTCAAGCGACAGAGAAACGTCTGGCAGACTTTGTCGCGACGATCGCTGGTGCCGCCCTGGAGAACGCGGCAGGATTCGAGGGGCTCGAAGATCTGAATGCTACGCTGGAACAGCGGGTTGCCGAACGTACGGCCGCTGCCGAGAACCGCGCGCAGGCGCTCGGCAAGCTAAACTCCAAACTGGCTCGAGTGGCACGGGAGTTGAAGAGCGCCCAGGGCGAACTGCAGGACGCCAAGGATGTCGCCGAGGCAGCCAGCCGCGCAAAGAGTGATTTCCTGGCAACCATGAGCCACGAGATTCGTACGCCCATGAACGGAATCATGGGTATGACGGAACTTGCCTTGGCGACGTGCAAAGACCCCGAACTGAGTGGTTACCTCGGCACCGTCAAACAGTCGGCCGACGCGCTGCTGCGGTTGCTCAATGACTTGCTTGACGTCGCGAAGATTGAGGCCGGCAAACTCGACTTGGAGAATATCTCATTCGAACCTCGAGAAGTCGTTGGCGACGTCATACAAGTTTTCGGTGTTAGTGCTTTCAATAAGAACATCGAGCTGGCATATCGGATCGACGCAGACGTACCAGAACGACTGATTGGCGACCCCGGTCGCATCCGGCAGGTCATCATCAATCTGGTGGGGAATGCCGTGAAGTTCACCGACGCTGGATCGGTTGTCGTTGATGCCTGGGTCGAACAACGTCATTCCACGGGGGTGCAACTACATTTTGCGGTCCGCGACACTGGGATCGGTATCGCGCCAGAAAAAGTCGGACGCATCTTCGAATCGTTTCAGCAGGCCGATAGTTCGACGACGCGCCGCTTCGGTGGCACCGGTCTGGGCCTTACGATCTGCTCGCAATTGGTAACGAGAATGGGTGGTCAGATCTGGGTCGACAGTGTCTTGGGAGAAGGTA
>JASLRF010000303.1 GCA_030744095.1 Pirellulaceae bacterium
GACGAGGGTTACGATGCGGGACATCCAGCTTGATGCCATTCGGACTATCTGTTCAACGGTGTCACGATATCGCTGAGCGGCAGGGAAGGCTCATCACGGTGGAGCGTGATGGCCATTATTGTGGAGCCGGTTTCTTTGGTATCGATCTCTCTCGAAGACGCTGGCCGCCTGCAATCTTCTGCAATGTGTCCTTCAGCTTTCGCGGATGATCGGACGACAGCGAATCGGGCTGGTGAACTAGCAGTGCCCGAGTTTCATCCAGTCCACCCATACTTCCGTTGAGATGAAGTTGCTTGTTGGCTGTACGAATCCGTTTCACTGGTTCGTCGCTCTCGCCCAGCCAACGCGGCCAAAGACGAATACATTCGACACCCGCTTCCGCAAACGCTTCAATGTCGTCAACTGCCGGGATCAGTGCCAGTTGTCTTGCTTTCGGCAGCAACTTGCGGAATCGCTTTGCTTGCGTGACGCTCCTCACGCCGACGATCGTCCGGTTGGAATCACCGCACGCGCGAATCACGCGAACAACATTGCGATCGTATTCGTCTCCCTGTTCCTTCAAGTCCAGCAACAAGTCAATCTTCCCGCGGCAAAGCGTGGCCGCTTCCATTAGTGATGGAATCCGCTCTCCTCGATACTTTGCATGAAACCACGATCCGGCATCGAGTTGCTGAAGTTGGGTGAGCGTCAACGCGTTGGCCGGGCCCTTTCCATCGGTCGTTCTGTCCAGCATGGAATCGTGCAGAATGAACAGCTGCCCGTCTTTGCTGGTACGGATATCAACCTCTACCGCGGTTGCCCCAACTTCGATCGCCCGTCGCATGGCAGCCAGCGTGCATTCAGGCCGTTCGGCACTTGCGCCGCGATGAGCAACGATCTGCGTCACCTTGGCGACTGCGGTAGCGTCTGCGAACTCTGTCGCCGACACACCGGCATTCACGAGTCCAAGAACAAAGATTGCTATTACTGCGGATACTCGCTTGTTGTTGACGATCACTGTTTATTGTCCGTACAAGTTCGTGAACGACTAGATCTGTGAACGAGTTGTCGTGTTTTGAATCATACACTCCAGTGCTTCGCGCTACAGCCAGCCAGGCGAGGGTTTCTTGTATCACACGAAAATTAAGTCAGAATGAGTGCGTAATGACTGACTTCATGACCAACAACGGGCTTGATCTTCGGACGGTCCGTGAGCAACTGAATGAATTGACGTTCGAACATGGGACGCGCAGGCTCTGCATCGGCCTCATTTCTGATCTGTTCATTGATCAAACGCCTGACGACATCAATAGCGAACTTGAACGCATACGTGAGCAACTCGCCGATCAGGATCTCACGTTAGAGCATTCATCCGACGTACCCGATCAGCTGGTTGTTGTCCAGCAGCTCAAACATCGCCCGGCGGACACGGGTGCGATCGGGCGTGGTGTGCAGTGGGCTGCACGAATCACAACTGTTGCGCTCGAAATGGTCATCCCCGCCGTGATCGGCACATGGCTCGACAACCACTTCGGCACAAACTTGCTGACCCTGGTCGGACTGTTGATTGGCGTTCCGCTCGGCCTGTGGCATTTGATCAAGATGACAAGGCCGTAGGCCACGGTAACAATGGGCCAAAGTCACCAGAAGCTTGTGTCCGCAAAGACAAATTGGTACGCTGCTGCAACTCATGGTAAGTCGATTGTGACTCGCCTCGGTAGCTTTGGTATCTGGCCCAAATGACATTCGCCAAGCAACAATTTCGGTTGTCAACGCTCTTTCATGTGACCACCATTGTGGCTCTTGTCGCTGGTATTGCCCGGGCGATTGGATTCGATGGGATCTTATTGCTACTCTTTCTTGTGGCGATTCCGATTGTGGTCGCCGCCCTTGGGGTCATCTATGTCCGCGCTATGTCTTGGCTATTTGATGTGATTGTCGGGCCGTTTCTGCTCCGTTAGGCGATGACGGTTTGCGGCACGACAGACTCTTACGCGAGCCAATGCTGGAATTCGAATGGCGATTTACGGAACAGCCCTGTTATCGATTTGTCTGATTGTTGGACTGGTGTTGGGAAGACTTCTTGGCGTGCTTGTCGGCGTGGACGCCAACGTTGGCGGTGTCGGCATTGCCATGTTGCTGCTGATTCTGGCTTGCGACACCTTGCAGCGGTCGGGGCGTTTACCACCACCCAGCCGGCAGGGAATCCTTTTTTGGAGTTCCATCTATATTCCAATCGTGGTGGCGATGGCGGCCAGTCAGAACGTCATCGCCGCCATCAAAGGTGGTCCGTTGGCGATCTTTGCCGGCGTTCTCGTCGTCATCATCAGTTTTGCACTGGTGCCGCTGATCAGCCGCCTTGGATCTGTGCCGCCATCGGAAGTCATCACGGAGTCTGAAGAAGAGCCATGATGGAGTTGTTTGATTCGCTGGACGGTATCTGGACGAAGTATTCACTGATCACCGCCTTTGCCGTGATTGGCGTGACGGTCTGGGTTTCATATTTCCTGTCCGATCGTCTCACGCGAGGTCGCTTGCACGGCTCGGCAATTGCGATCTTGATCGGGCTCTTGTTGGCGTACCTCGGCGGGATCATCACCGGTGGCAAGAAGGGAATTGCCGATATCGAAGTACTGTCTGGAATTGGCTTGATGGGCGGTTCGATGCTCCGCGACCTGGCGATCGTGGCGACGGCATTCGGCGTGCGGATGGATGAATTCCGTAAGACGGGAATCAGCGGAATCGTCTCACTCTTGGTGGGAGTCCTCATGTCGTTTCTTGTTGGTGCTGGTGTGGCCTATTAGTTTGGTTACCGTGATGCAGTCAGCCAGACGACGATTGGCGGCGGCGTAGCGACCTATATCGTCGGACCAGTGACGGGCACCGCATTGGGAGCCACATCGGAGGTGATCGCGTTGAGCGTTGCGATCGGGTTGATCAAGTCGATTTTGGTCATGACAACGACACCGCTGGTTGCGAGATTCATCGGTCTCGACAACTCACGATCTGCCTTAATCTTCGGTGGATTGATGGGGACCACCAGTGGTGTTGCAGGAGGACTGGCGGCCACCGACTCGAAGCTGGTGCCGTACGGCGCGATGACCGCGACGTTCTACACCGGGCTCGGTTGTCTGCTGGGTCCATCGGTTGTATTTATGGTGATACGATTGCTCGTGTGAGACATTCTTATGCCAGAGCTTCCCCTGATTGCCCGCGCACAGACGTTCTCCAATTCCGTCGCACTCCGATCCGATTCCGGCGAGCGAACGTACAACGAGCTACTTGAACGCTCGGCCACGTTGGCGACGGTGCTCTTGGGAGACGAGAATGACTTGAAGGAAACGCGTGTGGCGTTCTTGGTGCCGGCCGGATTCGACTACGTCGCCGTCCAATGGGCGATCTGGCGCGCTGGTGGCGTGGCCGTTCCTCTGAGCTTGTCGGCCACTGAATCGGAGCTGGAACACGCGCTAGCCGACTCGGCGTCGCATTGTGTCGTCGCGCCACGTGAATTGGCGGAGAAGGTCGATTCGCTTTGCCAGCGACTTGGACTTCTCCTCCTCGTTATCGATGAGGTGCCTGACGAGCCGGTGGCGAGCGACCTGCCCGTCGTCGCGCTGCCCGACATCGAGCTACAACGGCGCGCAATGATCTTGTATACCAGCGGCACGACCGCCAAGCCGAAAGGCGTTGTCTCGACCCACGCAAATATTCAATCACAGATCGTGGCACTCGTTCAGGCGTGGGCGTGGCAAACGACCGATCGCATCCCGCTGTTCCTTCCGCTGCACCATATTCACGGCATCATCAACGTCGTCTCATGCGCGCTTTGGTCGGGCGCCACGATCGAGCCGCTAGGCCGTTTTGATATCGACACCATTCTGGATCGGGTCGCCGCCGACGCCTACACGGTGTTCATGGCGGTCCCCACGATCTATGTAAAGCTGATCCAGGCTCTTGAAGTGTCGTCGGAAGAGAATCGCGCCCGAATCGTCGCCGGTTTCGCCAAGATGCGCCTGATGGTCTCCGGCTCGGCCGCACTGCCGGCGAGCGTCCACGAGACCTGGACCGCGTTGACCGGACAGAAGCTGCTAGAACGCTATGGAATGACAGAGATCGGCATGGCCCTTTCCAATCCCTACGACGGCGCACGGCTGCCCGGAACCGTCGGCCAACCGTTGCCAAGCGTTCAGATCAGACTTAAGTCTGAGCAGGGAGAACTGGTAACGGCCGATGGCGAGCCGGGCGAAATCCAAGTTCGGGGCCCGGCCGTCTTTGGCGAGTATTGGAATCTTCCCGACGTGACATCCAAGTCATTTGATGACGGTTGGTTTCGAACCGGCGACATCGCGTTCTGTGAAAACGGCTATTATCGGATCATGGGTCGCCAGTCCGTCGATATCATCAAAAGCGGTGGCTACAAACTTTCGGCATTGGAAATCGAAGCCGCGCTTCTCGAACATCCCGCAATCCGAGAATGCGCTGTTGTCGGCGTATCTGACGATACGTGGGGCGAAGCCGTTGCCGTGGCAGTGGTTCTAAACGACAAGCAGGAGTTGGACTTGGAGTCACTTCGACTGTGGTGCCGTGATCGACTTTCCAGATACAAGATTCCCCATCAACTTCTGGTCGTCGATTCTCTGCCTCGTAACGCGATGGGCAAAGTCACCAAACCGGCCGTCGCGGAGGTTTTCAAGAAGAGAGAGCCATCATGAAACCTGCTGGCGATACGGCTTTGTCCATCGGCACTAAATGGCCAGTTGTTCTTCATGCATTGAGCACTTGTAGGCCGCGAACTAGCGAAGCGAAGCTCCGGCAATGTGTCGAAATAAGTGGTTTGCATCGCCGGAACTGCGTCGCTAACGCTCCTTGTTACCGGCCTACACGGAGATCTTCCGGCTGTTGGAGTCTAGGTTTGGGACATGCGCGCTCGGTGCGCGCATGTTTCGCGAGCGACCAACGGGAGCGTACCAAATACGGGCGCGTTCCCTGTTTGGCTGCGGCACTGCCGCGTCAGACTTTCTTTGCCTCAGAGATGTTATTGCTTGTATTGTTGTCTGTTTTACCAAATTCAAGTGGTTGGATTCTGAAATAGTCTTCCG
>JASLRF010000304.1 GCA_030744095.1 Pirellulaceae bacterium
AAATCGAAAAGCTCGCGTCGTCTGGTCCACTTGATCCGCAAGGTAAAGCAGCTTCAGATCTTCGATCACATCCGTCTGTCGCCTGCCGACGACAACTGACGCGCTGATGCTACTTCCCGCGCGTGCCGCTTCGCGAAGCCGCATTGCATCGTCTTCGAACGCCCGGCCTTCGATGTACAATTCACAGTGATCCGCAATTACGCAGAGCAGTTCGCCCACGGCGACATGCTGGCCTTGATTGACTGTCAGTCGTTGCACGTGGAACAGGTGTTCTTCCTGACATCCACCGTCTTCATGCGTATGAGCGGGAGCGTAGACCGTCAGTGACGGAACCAGTTCTCCCGTCGCCAGGATCTGGTCAAGTTGGTCGTCTTCCAAACCATGCAGCAACAAGGCCTGCCGTTCGGCTCGCAACGACGCCTCGAGTTTCTGGCGTTCATACTCCTGCTCGAGAACCCGCTTGCCCTCCAAGACATCTTCAGAAATGGCATTCAAGCGGTCGATTTCGCGTTTCACAACCTTCAGGTTTTCTGCAGTTTGCAGAAAGCTTCGCTGCGCGGCCACAAGCTCTTCATGGGTCAGGCGAATGTCAAACATCGGACTGCCGGGCACACTGGCCGCACCTTGTACGGCATATACTTTCGTGACCACTCCCGTTAATGGCGCGGTGATCTGAATCTGCGAGTGTCCGGGACGCTCAACGACCATGGCCGGCAACGCAATCGTCCGTTGGAATGTGCTGAGCGAAACTTGAACTGGTGTATAGTCGATATTCTCCAGCCCGGCACCCGTCAACTCGATCGCGGTGTCGTCGGAGTGACCAGCGTGCACGACGCCATGATCGTGACCTTCATGATCGTCACCGCCATCTGAATCGGTGTGGTCTTCTTCGCTTTCCTGGCTTGCGGTAACGAAATCCCGCACGTGTGGAAGCCAAAGTTGGTAGGTTGCCGCTCCCGTCACAAGTAGTACGGTCACCACGACACTGGCCATAATTGTCGCGCGACTCTGGTTCATTCGGTCCAGAGCATTTCTTTTGTTCATGATTCACTCTCTTGTTGCCATTACGGCGAAGGGACTCCGCAAACAGGTCAGCTTCCGGCAAGTGGTAGAAACTGCGAAGCACGTCGCGATTGAAGGCGACCGCACAGCACACAACTCGATGCGCGCAATCGTGCTCAACAGATGAGAGCGGAGCGATCAGATCAGCAGCACGCGCAATCGCAGATGCTCGCGCAGCGAGAAACCGGATTTTGAATGAGAATAGACAGTCCCGGGTATGATCGTCTTGCCAACCGCATCAAAACCGTGACCAGTGATGGCCAGACTGAGCGATCGAACACCGAAGTTCAATTTGCGATCCCGTTCTGATGTTCGTTCGACGACGACGAACCGGCACTGATCGCCTTCACACTGATGTTGGTGATGATCGCGGCGGTCTGCCGGTAGATCGCCTACGATGCCTGCCAGTTCGGATGCAGTCTGGTCCAGAGCATCATGTGCACTGCAATCACATGTCTGGTCGTTTGCTGCCGGCTCCGGACAACATTCGAGCTCGCACGCGTGCGCATGGTGGAAGCAGCAGCCCAACACCATATGGATGAGCAGCAAGTACGTCGCCAAATGTGAAGTTACGGCCTGCATGAACACGTCCAAAGTTAATACACCAATTCCGCTTAATGATTGGTCTTTCCAATCGGCGGGTCAATCCCGAAAATCTTCCAAAAAGTTGAATTGACGTTGTAGCCGTCATAATCGGGGCCTTAGGACGGCTGGCAGGATCGTGAGGCTGCGGATTGAGCGTCTGACACGAGCCAAAGACCGTTGGTAATCGGAACGAGCGTCGTATTCGACACGTTCAATACGACAGCATCATCACTACTTTCCAACACGCGCGTACATCGTAGAGAGCGAAGCGCCACGCAGATCGCCGGTGTGGCGTCACTTCAAGCGTGATCTGTATTCCGGCCGCTTCTTCCAAGCTTCAAAATACGGTTCGTACTCTTTGACTGTCGTCCAGAAGCGTGGCTGCGGTTCTGACGGCGAGACCGTGCCCTCGGGATAGTCCTTGCCGGCGACGCTGGCTGCAACCGATCGATTCCACCGCTGGAATTCTGCCCTTAGTCGTCGAGCAACATCGGGGCGTTCTTTGAACAGGTCGTGTTCTTCGCCTGGATCGTTGTCGAGATCGAATAACTGAAACGTGTCCTTCTTGATGTCCAGCGTGATCAGTTTGTAGTTATTGTCGATCAGCGCGGCGCGCCCGATGTGGCGGAACCCGATTGGCCTTTCTCGGAGTTGTAGATCCTTGCTAAACAGCGGCGCCAGACTCACACCGTCCTGAGGTTGCAGCATAGCGGTATCGGCGAGTTTGGCGACGTTCGCCAGAGTCGAAAAAATATCCATTGTGCAGGCGGGGTACGACGTGACGCGTGATTTGGGAATTCCTTTTGGCCACTCAATAATCGCTGGGACACGGAGACCTCCTTCGTAGACGCTGCCTTTGAAGCCACGCAAACCACCAACGGTGTCAGGCGAAATCTTCGGCAGTCCGCCATTGTCGCTGCAAAACCAGAACAGTGTATTCTCTTCGATCCCTAGTTGTGTGAGCCCCTGGCGCAATGCTCCGATGCTGCGATCCATAGCGACTAACTCGCCATAGTGGTCTTGCGATTTGGCTTCCAGCTCCCCAAAGGCGGTCTTGTCTTCGTCTGCCGCCACCCACGGGCTGTGCGGCGTTCCATACCAAATCACGGTGAAAAAAGGATTCTTCGATTTGGCCTGTTGGCCGATGAACTTCAGGGCCTCGGCAACAATGATTTCGGACGAGTCGCCTTCGAATTCTTCAAAATCACCACTGCGGCTCATGATTGGATTGCGATCGAAGAAGTTGGTCACCGAGAGCCATTGTTCGAACCCAAATTCGCCAGGGTTATGATCGTCGCTCGCCAAGACAGGAACCCCTGGACCGCGAAGACCGTTTAGATGCCACTTGCCAAAATGCCCGGTCGCATAGCCAACATCGCGGAGCGCCTGAGCGACGGTGCGCTCCTGCCTCCGCAATGCGTAGCCGTGGCTCTCCACACCAGTACGGTCATTCGTCCTACCGGTCAAGACGGAGGCTCGGGTCGGCGAACAGACAGGCGCCCCGGCGTAAAAACGATCAAATCGCAGCCCATTGGCCGCCATCGCATCCAAGTGAGGTGTCTTGAGAATCGGATGGTTGTAGTAACCCGTTTGGCCCCAGCCCATGTCATCGGCCATCACCAAGACGATGTTCGGACGTTCGTTGGGCGCGGCTTCGACACCGCCCACCCACGACGCGACCACGGTCAGTAGAACGACAAACGAGGTCCATCGAAAAAGTCGAGCACGTTTGGCGGGCCAGCACTGACCGACATCCGACAAAGGAACGGAAAGAAACATGGACAATCCTCTCATTCGATCAGCGCAGAGCGGACAGTCCAGCGCAACGCGCGTCTCACCACTCGCTAGGAAATCAAAAATCCGAGCAACCGTTGCAAGCCAGCTCGAAGGGCGACGGCCGAGTGGCCAGGGACCTCAGGCGGCTGGCATTCTATTGTCATCACGATGATTGCGACCGTCAATCGCTGGCTAGATCGGTGCGACGGCACGCATCATGTACGCACAGAGCCAGGCGCCATACGTTCCCAACGCATACCCCAGCACCGCCAGCAATACTCCGACGGGCGCCAGCGACGGGTGAAACGCGGCGGCGACGACGGGCGCACTTGCAGCACCGCCAATGTTCGCCTTGCTTCCCACGGCCAGGAAGAAGTAGGGCGCTCGGATGACGTATCCCACGACGAACATCAAGCCGACATGAAACAGCATCCAAACGAGTCCCACGACAAACAACTCCGGCTCTTCAAATACGGCACGGATGTCCATGTTCAGCCCAATTGTGGCTACCAGGGTAAAAATGAACGCAGTCCCAACACGTGATGCTCCCACACCTTCCAAATTACGGGCCTTGGTGAATGACAGGAATACGCCCAGCGTGGTCGCCAGAACGATCAGCCAGAAGAACGTCGAATCCAAACTGAACTTGCTTAAAAACGGTGCCGTGGTGCCTATCCAAGGGGCGATCATATCGGCGAGAAGATGGCAGATTCCAGTCGCACCGAAGGCAAACGCCAGCAGCACCATCAGATTGGCCGTCGTCGGGATGCGCGCCGTTTTTACACTGAAGGCTTCCATTTTTTTCTGTAACGACTCAACACTGGACGCATCTGCCTTGAAAAACCGGTCGATCTGCTCGGCTTTGCCCACACCCAGCAACAAGAATGTCATCCAGAATTCGGCGACCAGAACGTCGATCGCAACCATCACGCTGTAGAGTTCGTTGGATGGGCCGAACACTTCTTTCATCGCGACCTGATTCGCGCCACCGCCGATCCAGCCACCGGCGACCGTCGACAGTCCTCGCCAAACCGCTTCCGGGCCTTCGCCACCGACAAGTTGCGGACTGACCATGCCAACCAACCAGACCGCAAACGGTCCACCCAAAATCACGCCGACCGTGCCCGTCAGGAACATGATCAGCGCCTTCGGGCCGAGTTTCAAAATCTCTCGCAGGTCCACGCTGATGGTCAACAGTACCAGGCTGGCAGGCAATAGAAACCGAGTTGCGACAAAGTACAGTTTCGACTGTTCCACATCGACTAGACGAAAAAACGTCAAGAGCGATGGCAGGAAATAGCACAGCAACAGCATCGGGATGAACTTGTAGAAAGTCCTCCAAAAGGGAGATGGGATGTTGCTCGTCCAAAACACCAGCCCCAGGAACATCATCAAGATTCCGAAGATGGTCGCATCGTTACTGATCAAGGCGCGCGAGCCGGATTCGCTAGTTTGGGAAGATTCCAGCGGAACAGGCGTCTGACTTGCGTTGGGCGCTGAACCGTTTCTATGTGGAACTCCGACGGCGGGTGATTCCGGCGACGATGGTGTTGGACCCTGTTCTTGAGCAACGCTGATGTCCGATAACACCACCAGCAAAAAGAAAAAGTACAATGAGCGCACCAGAAGCCTGCCTTTCCGTCGAAAGAACAGTGAGAAGCGGTCGATCAAATCAACTGTTCTAGTTCCGTCACCAGTTGCTCGAAGTGTCTCAGCGCGGTATCGACCGGTTCCGGCTGTTCCATGTCCACACCCGCGTCGCGAAGCAGGTCCAGCGAATACCTAGAACAACCTCCTTTGAGGAAACTCAGGTAATCGTTCAATTCACTTTCGCCGCCGTTGACAACGCGGTGGCAAAGTGCGATTGCGGCCGACATCCCAGTGGCATACTTGTAGACATAGAACGCGCGATAGAAATGTGGAATTCGCAAACATTCCAACGCGAGCACCGCGTCCAAGGTAAACTGCGGACCGAAATAGGTACACAACAAATCGCGATACACCTCTTGAAAAGCCTGAAGCGTCAGGGCCTCGCCCGCCTCAGCCATGGCGTGTGTGATCTTTTCGAATTCTGCGAACATCGTCTGGCGAATGATCGTGCCGCGAATCCCATCAATTTCACGATTGA
>JASLRF010000305.1 GCA_030744095.1 Pirellulaceae bacterium
ACGACCAGTGCACGGCCGACATGCGACTTCGTAAAGTAGTCGCCAGCCTGTGCGCCAAGAAACTCGAATCTCTCATCGTTCTTTCGCCAGGCCAACGGTGGTTCGGCGTACGGCGCGTCTTCACCGAACAGGTGTCGATTGTCGTCGACATGTCCGTTGGTCACCACCAGATCCAATCTACCGTCCAAATCAAAGTCGGCAAAAGCAGTCCCCCAGCCGACCCAGGGATAGCCCTGCGAGTACAAACCGATTTGTTGACTCGATTCCTGGAAAAATCCGTCCGACATGTTCAGATAGAAGGAGTTGTGTTCGTTCGAGAAATTTGTGACGAACAGTTCGGGGAGCCCGTCACCTGTAACGTCCGCCGCATCGACACCCATCCCGGCCTGTACCGATCCCTTATAGTCATAGGCCACCCCAGACAATTCGGTCTCGTCGTTAAACATGCCGTTACCGCTGTTCACGAACAACGAATTGGCGTTCAAGTCGTTTCCGATATACAGGTCACAATGTCCATCACGATTTAGGTCGGCCGCAATGACCCCCTGGGCTCGTCCGCTACGACCACCGAGACCAGTCGCCAATGTGACGTCGTCAAAAGTCCCGTCTCCTCGGTTTTGAAACAAGACGTCGTCGACTGGTTCTACCGAATGGGGGCCACAGTAGACTCGTGCATTGCGCTTTCGATCACCACACCATCGGCGCGTTTCCCATGTCCACTTGGCATAGTTGCAGACGTAAAGATCCAGCAAGCCATCTTCGTCGTAGTCGAAGAAAGCGGCGCTGGTTCCCCAGCGTTCATCGTCAACCTGCGCGGCCTGCGTCACGGCTTCAAAATGGCCATCGCCCAGGTTGTGATAGAGCACATTGCTGCCGAAACAGTTCACGTAAACGTCTGGGAAACCGTCGCCGTCGTAATCCCCTATGGCAAGTCCTGCACTGTAGCCATTGTGGTCCAGTCCGCACTGCCTGGTCACCTCCTCGAAACGTGCCGATCCTAAATTGCGATAACAGCGATTGATCGGCGTCGTTCGTCCGTCTTTCAACGGAAAAGGAGTGCCCGTGGCAAAGTAGAGATCGTACAAACCGTCGAGATCGTAATCTAAAGCGGCCAACCCACTGCCGTTGGCCGCAGGGAACGGCTTTTCGGCATTGGCACCGGAATTGTGCTGAAAGTCAATTCCTGTCGACGCCGTGATGGTGGTGAACCAGCCAGGTTCGTGAGATTCCGGCTGCACGTCAACGGTGTCGAGTGGTAACCTGACCCTGGGATGTTGCCCAGGCTGGTCGACGGCCGCCTTGGTAGTTGTGTCGGCTCTTCGTATGTGCACCACCCAGATTCCTCCGGCGGCAATAAGCAGGAGGATCGCCAATATGGGGATTGTTGATTGGAAACGCATGAACTCAGAAGTGGTCGATGGGTAGTGTCTCGATCGAGGGCAGTTTGGTGCGACGGAAGACTGCGTCCGCCAACTCGATGACGAATGTTTCTGCTGGAGCTTCCTTGAGCAAGCGTTTCAGCAGCAGTTCCGCCTCGCTCCAGTTACCGGCTGCCGCGAACCGATGAGCGCGGATGACCCGTGCCCAGAAGGAATCCGGGGATTCTAGAAACAAGACGTTGATGTCATTGTTCAGCTCTTCGATGCGCCGCTGCTTGGCTGTTATTTCTCGCCACTTCTTAATCTCATCTTCGTTCTTGAGTAGCGTGTGGGTGCGTTCAAAAAGATATCCGGTACTGTACGGAACATCGGAGAATTGCTCCAGCGGCTTGAGCCACTCAAGCGCCACGTCGGGCTGTCCCTTTTGCAGGGCGATATTGGCGAGCCCCTCTCGTGCTTTCCCATTGAGGGGTTGCAGTTGGATCGCCTTTTTCCATGCTTGAGCCGCCTTTTCCGACTCACCAAGCTGCAATGCAGCATCGCCCAACAGAACAAACGCATCAGGAGTTTCGCGGATTGCAACACTGCGTTTCAGCCGCTCGACCGCTTCGTCAGGCCTCCCCAAACGCAAAAACGTGCTGCCATATTGCAAGAAGAACTCGTCCCGTGTGACTTGCAGGTTTTCGGCATTCGGCTCATGCTTCAGAACTTCTGCGAAAGCCTTGGCCGCTTTGTCGTAGTTTCCCAGATCGCCAAGAATCGTACCGACAAATACGTTGCCACGCGCTGCTTGTGCGGGGTTTTCGGCCAGTTTCTCAACGTTGACAAGTGCGTCAGCAAGCCGGCCCAAGCGAACTTGGCAAGCTGCTGTTTCGTACAAGGCATCAGGTTCATCCGGTTCGACGTCAAGTACCCGGTTCAGTAAAGGCAGCGCACGCGACCACTGGCTCTTCATCATCAATGCGCGTCCCCAGGCGTGTACATCTTCAACATCCGCAGCTCCGATTTGATCGAACAGAACGATGGCTTTGTCGGGAAGGCCCAACGCGACGAAGGTATGGGCTTGCAATGCCATTGCACGTTGATGCCCGGGGTGCCTGTTGAGGAATCCCTCAAGAAGGTAGTGGGCGTATTTGGCATCGCCACGTTCCAGTGCCGCACTTGCTTCTCCCAACACCCGCTCCTGCCACAGATGCAGAGCCACCGTAACAAACGCAACGACGGTCACGATCACGGCGATGCGCACCAACCATCGCCTGATCTTCTTCTTCGCTGGAGGAACATTGGCAGGCGGATCAGGCTCGGCATCCTCGTTCGATTTGTGATTCGACGCTGAGTTCATGTTCGCTGAGGGCACTCCTTCTTCGCGTTTTGGCTTAGGTAGATACGCGGTTGGTGATTCCTATTTACACGAGCCTGTTGCCCGGGGTCTTGCATCCGACCGTGCCGCCATGTGCGCATTCCGCGTTGCGGTGGAGTCACCGGCAAGTCCTTCCTTCAGTGTACCAGCTGGGACTCACGTAGCTACACGTCTGTCCGTCCCACCGGTCAAGCACCTTCAGTTTGATCGAACCTCGAATGCTGCTTGGAGCTTCGCCGACTTACGCAGGATGGCGACCTTTTGTTGCCAGTGCTCCGCCAGATCTTCATTTCCCAATAGCGTATGTGCTCGCTGCATCATGTACGCTGCAGCCTCTGTGGCCAGCTGATCAGTCGCAATTGGCGCGAGCCACTGCAGCGCCGCATCTGATTCAGTTCCGCTCAAGGCCAACTCGGCCAGCCCCAGTCGCGCTTCAAGGTTGTCTTCGTCCTCTTTCACAACGTCTGACCATATGCTGGCGGCCTCGCTCTTATTTCCCACTCGATACCATGCTTCTGCCAGTTGCGTCCGAATCTCCGCACTTGGCTGCAGATCCAGGCTGCGCTGCAAATAGACCAGGGCTTGTCGTGGTCTTGCTTCTAGCATGAGATCGTCGGCGTAGCCCCGAAAGAACTCGGCAGGTTGAATCGTCAGGCCGGATGCGTCCGGCGATAGTTTCTCGATCTGCTCCCAGCTCTTGATTGCCAGGTGCGTATTGCCCAGCGATCCGTGAATCACCCCCTGATGAAAAAGGCCGTCAAGCGCATGGCCTGGCAATGATTCCAGCTCGGCAGCACTTCGCAACGCGGCGTCCGTTCGTCCCAGTTGATATCTGCAGATCGTCAGATCGCGCAAGGTCATTGCGTCATTACGTCCGATGGCATTTAATTGTTCGAGCAGCGGCAGCGCCTTATGCCATTGCCTTTGGTGGAGCAGCGAGATTGCCCACGCACGCAGCTCGTCGGGGGTGCTGGCGCCGGTCTGCGAAAAGAGTTCACTTGCCTCATCCCACTTCCGAACCGCAACGAGCGTGCGAGCCTTAAGGAGCAGTGCCCGCTGGTGACCGGGACGATGTGTGAGAAACGCATCAAGCGTTTCCAGCGCCCCACTCGGATCTCCTGATTGCAAAAGTGATTCGGCTACGACCAGCGACCGATCCTGCCACCAGGCCAAGGCGACCACAAGGACGACAACCGATATCAGCACCAGAGCGATTCTAAACGGCCGAACGAGTCGGCGATGGCGATTACGCATCAGTAGTTCCTTTTCCCATGACAGCTTTCACTGCCCGACAGCCGAACCAGCCGCCGCCTGATCGCGGGATCCGTTCCACCTGACATTTAGCCAAGGTTTGTTCGTCGAGGCCACGTCCTGGAAATTCCCTACGGCCAGGTCGGCGTCGCCGTCCCCGTCAAAATCACCGACCTCAAGAGCTACGTGGTCGAGCGACCCAATTTCCAATGAGTGCGGTTGAAAATCGCCAGGTTCAGTCTGCTCAAGCCAAATGACAGAAGGGTGGTCCGTGACGACTGATTTGGTTACCAGATTGTTTGGCATGAAACTGACTGCCACGATGTCCAGGTCGGTGTCACCATCGAGGTCGGCTGCTAAAGCGCGCTGCACGCCAACCATGTCTATGACCCGGTGGATAGAAAAAGGAAAGACGCCTTGGTTTTCCAGCCACGTGACGCCTTGAAAGGGCTTCAGGAAGTCGGTGTCAAAGTTGTCGCCGTTGCTGTACAGCACGTCAAGATCCCCGTCCTGGTCGAGATCAACAAGTTGAATTCCGCTGGAACCGTAAGACGGGTCACCCGCGGTGAAGATTCGCTCGCGTCGAAATCCACCCTGGCCGTCATTCAAGTATGCCTCGACAATCTCGTGTTCCTGGCTGATCAACGCCACGAAGTCGGAGCGTCCGTCGCCGTTCAAATCTCCAACGGGCACGTGAATGCCCCCGTGCCGGTCGTCGATGACGTGTTCACGCAACTGCGGAATGCCGTCTTCGTTGCCAAGGTTTTCGTAGAGCAAAATGCGGCCAGTCCGTAGGTGTCCAAATTCCGCAACGACCAGATCTGCATCGCCATCTTCATCAAAATCGCTTGCCCGTACGTCGGCGACACGCCCCAATCCACTGACCAGCAGGCGTTGCCGCCACAGTGACTTTGTCCGATCACGTCGCAGCCAGACCAGAGCACCGAGATGATGGTCCTCCGAAGCAAAGCTTCCCAATTCTGCCGCCACAACTTCCTCAAACCCGTCGCCGTCCAGATCACACGTGGCGAGACGAGCCGGATTCTTAAGTGTCGCCAGCAGCTCCACGGCTAGTGTAGGTTCCGCGCTCAGCACTCTGCCAATTTCACCCGATCGCATGTCACAGAAGACGAGGCTCTTCTGATCGTCGCCCGGCAATTGCAACCAACTGATCGTGGCCACTGCGGGCGGCTCGAGAAGTGGAGCAGGTGTCGCGCTTTGCTCGGACTGAAATCGCGTATCCGAAAGGCGCGTGTCAAGCGAGGGTGGCATGACGTTCAGCTCCAGAGGTGCCAGCGACTGGTAGTAGGCCGTCACATCTTGTATGGAAGGTGCCGTCAGGTCCGATCGAAACGACTCGAAGTAGAAGTTGAAACCACGCTCCACCTCACGTGGCCACGACTGTTGTGGAATACTGTCAGGCGACGGCGTCGCGTGGCAATCCCCACAAAAGGCATCGATCTGTGGCTTCAGTGCTGCCACCTCAACAGCAGGTGATGGGATGGGCGTTGTTGTGACTGGGTCGCCGCCTTGTTGTCGACACCCCACAACCAGCACGATCACAAGTATGCCAAGCAATCGCTGGGCCTTGAGCCGCATAAGGAACAATCTCCCGTCAATCAATTCAATTCTTTCCCGCTCCTCCGCGCCAGATTGGTCGCGAAGTTGCCTTCAAGTCGGCAACGTATCTGATCGTGCCATTCCAACGATTGCCTGTCACTTTTTACCGATCGTCCTGGCGAAGAAGTGCTCCATCTCAGGGCCCGTTTCCTTGGCGTTTTTCATAAAGACACCATGGCCAGAGCCGTCAGTGAAGCGCCGGTAAGTAACGTCTTTCGCACCGGCTTTTCTAAGTGCTTCAACGAAGTTGTCAGAGTTGCTGACGTTCACTGTCCTGTCCGATGCTTCGTGAAAGAGGAGAAAAGGCGGGGCACCTGCGCTAACGTAGCTCATCGGTGCGATCAGCTTCCTGTCTTCCTCTGATCCGCCGCGGACATTCGGCGTTGTAGGCGTCGCCGAAGCAGCAACGGCAGCAACGGCGCTGGAATACTCTTGCCAGGGTCCGTCTCCGTCCAGGCGTTTTTCACTGTGAGAAACACCCAACATGGCCACGAGGTGCGCGCCGGCCGAATTGCCGTAGGCACCAATCCGATCGGGCGCGACGTTGTATTTATCGGCGTGGGCGCGAAGCCAACGCACCGCACATTTGACGTCCTCGATGCAAGGGAGTTTCGAACTATCAAGTCGATAATTGACGGAGACGCAGACGTACCCTTTGGCGGCGTAGTCGAGAGCCTGACCAATGAAGTTCTGTGTTCGCTTATCACCGCCGACCCAACCGCCGCCATGTACAAAGACGATCGCGGGCCGACGTGCCTCGGAGGCCTCAGAAGGTCTGGCGAGATCAAGCTTCCAAGCGTCATTGCCTTCGCGGTAGGCGATGTTCAGTTCGACGGTTACTCCGTCGGCTGCACGCTGGCGCACTTGCCCGTCGGACAATCCTGATCGAGCTCGGCGCGTCCGGTTTACGGTACTCGACAGTCGGTCGGCGAGTTTGCTTAGTTCGGCACGGTCCAAGTAGCCATCGCTGTTGACATCGTTGCGGCGGAAGTTGGACTTCATGAGCCCCGTCGACTCGGCGAGTGCGATTCTTCCGTCCTTGTTTGTGTCCTGTCGCGCGAACCAGTTGGTGACGCGCTGCTCGCGAGAAATCCGTGGGTCGCTTCGCGTGCGCTGGGCGTCCTGGGCGAGCGTTGTAACGGCAGTCAAAAGCGTGGTGACCACGATGGTAATTCGGAGTTTCATGGGCGTTCTTCTTATCGCGGGTTATGGGGTTGCCACGAGGCAGCCATCATTATAGCCACGACTGATGCCGAAACTGTACCACACCTGTTCGGGCCTTAAGTGAAGTTTGTATTCAGTTTGCAAGTCGGCTAAAATTCGCCGCTGGCCATTGGCGGCATGTCGATCGTAACTCGGCCCTTACATGCAAGGATCTACGAATGCTCAGGCCATCTGTACTTACCAGCGGTTTGATCGTTGTCCTCTCAGCTTTCGCGGCCGCACAGGACGTGGGGACCAAGGCGGAAACTGATCGCAATCGCGCTGTCTTTCCGGACGACGAGGATGCGGTCGGACAGCGACAATCGCTGTTGGCGGAAATCAAACCGTTTGTCGACAGACAATCGCGACCACCAAACATCGTGCTCATTCTGGCGGACGATCTTGGTTACGCCGACATCGGGGTCCACGGTTCAAAGACCATCCCGACACCTCACATTGACGGCATCGCGGAAGGGGGAGTCCGTTTCTCGAACGCCTATGTTACGGCGGCGAGTTGCAGCCCGTCGCGAGCTGGTTTATTGACCGGGCGGTATCAACAGAGGGTTGGATTCGAGTTTAACACAGCGGGTGGAGCGATCACGCATCGCCTGTATCGCGGCCTGGACCCATCGGCCGTGACGTTGGCCGATGTTCTGCGGAAGGCTGGTTACAAAACGGGTATGTTTGGGAAGTGGCACTTGGGAACACGCAGCCACTTGCATCCCTTGTCGCGCGGATTTGATCGGTTCTTTGGCTTTCTGGCAGGAGCCCACTCGTTCTTCCCCGCCCAAAGCGAAGAGCCGATTTATTCAACCATGATGCGTGGTAGGACTGCTTTGAATGAACCGGATTACCTGACCGACGCCATCGCGCGCGAGGCAGTTCGCTTCATCAAGCAGAACTGTAAAGCCGCGTTCTTCGCGTACGTGCCCTTCAACGCCGTCCATACGCCAATCGAAGCGACCGAGAAATACGAACAGCGGTTTGCGGGCGAAAGGAACCCGAAGCAGCGAGCTTATAACGCCATGACGAGTGCGTTGGATGATGCCGTCGGATCAATCTTGAGTGCTGTATCGGAGAATAATCTGGACGACAACACGCTGGTCGTTTTCTTGAACGACAACGGCGGACCAATCTACACGGGAGTTCAAAGTAACGGGGCGCTCCGCTTGGGCAAGCTCTTCCTTTTCGAAGGCGGCGTCCGCGTCCCTATGCTCATGCGCTGGAACGGCGTCTTTCAGCCTGGGACCGTTTACGATCAAACGGTAAGTTCGCTCGACTTGTTTCCGTCAATCTGCAGCGCCGCCGGCATCCGTCTTCCGGAACAACTGTCGCTAGATGGTGTCGATCTTTCTCCGTACGTAAAAGGCAAAAAAACAGGCGAACCACATCACAAACTGTTTTGGAGCAATGGACCTAACCGAGCCATGCGCATGGGCAACTGGAAGCTTGTCCAATCCCATGACCACGTCTGGTTGTTCGATCTCGGGGCCGACCTTGGCGAGAAGAAGAACCTCAGCCAGTCGCATCCTGAGGTCGTCAAAAAGATGCTGCGCGAATTGGACCTGTGGCAAGTGCAAATGCCGGCACCCGCGTGGCCCAGCAAACCGAGACGACGCAAGGTCAGAACGGCCGGTGGAGTCTACGAGCTGAACATTTGACTGAATCTGTCTGTGAGTCGATCCAACCAGTGAAGTTCTTGCCGTTCATCTATCAGTGTCGGCGGACTTCGCTTCTTCTGTGTCCGTGAGTTGTCGCTGGAATTCCAGTCTCGCTCGCGCGCGGAGCAGTTCTTTTTGCGCTTGGTCTACATCGAGGTTCCGGAGTTCAAGTCCCCGAGCCGTGGCGAACCCTTTCGCGACCATTCTTTTGAGCTGATCTTGTTTCGACATTACATCGGCAAGTCGAATCTCGGCGTGCGTGACGCCCAACTCCAACGAGAATCTGCGGTCCATCTGTGCGGCCTTGGCGATATTGACCTGCGCTCGTGCACGCACCACTGCCAGACGGTCGCTTGCAACTTGGTTCTCCGTGGCAGCGCCTCGCTTGAACAACCGCTCGCTTTCCTTAAGCTGTTCCTCGGCAAAGTTCAACACGGCTTTCGCCTCCATCACGGAAACCGCCGGGAAGTGATTTGATCCCATCGACTGACGTTCTAACCGTGTTACGCGTGCTTGCAGGCGTTCGATCATCTGTTCAAGTCGAATAACTTCGGCCTGCCTGGAGACTCGTTGGCCACTAATTCGGTCGCGACTTTCATCGAGTTCTCGTTTGATACGATTTGCATCACGAGACTGCGCCCAGGTGACTTGTGTGCAACAAGAGACCAAGAAGGTCACAACAATCAGCCGGATGTAAAAGCGGGAGTTCATTGATTTGTCCTCATCCCAGGAAAGTTTTGAACGTGTTTGCACGCATTAGCAGATTGACACATCATTCATAGTCGGCGTTCGCAGAGAGGCTGTGAATTAGTTGTAGGCCGGCATAATGAACCTCCGATGTTCCATCCTTGGATGGCGCCTAATCAGTTGTCGCGTTGGGTGATCGGATCGACTAT
>JASLRF010000306.1 GCA_030744095.1 Pirellulaceae bacterium
GCCTCCTGGCGCCGCCTGGCCCTGACGGTTGGGATTCCCAGCCTAAGTCGGCCTACCATGGCGGCGGACGTGATTCAGCAGCGATTGAACGAGGCCGAATCTACGTCGATCGACCGCGAGGCAGCAATCCAGGCGATCATCGCCTCCAGCCCGCAACTTGCCAGCTTGCGTTCATCCGTTGACCAAGCGCGAAACCGTCTGGAGCGCGCTCATGTCGAAGCGATTCCCAACGTCAACGTGCAGCTGTCGCTGCAATACGATCACGAGTCGGACAGCACCGTCGGCGGCATTCAGATTGGAATGCCTATTCCCTACCTCAACTGGAATCAAGGCGGCATTCAAGAAGCCTCGGCCAGCGTGTCAGCGGCTTCCCGCGCCGTTGATGCGAAGGCTCTGGATCTTCAGCGGCAGTTTGAAACGGTCTACATGCGATATCAAAATGCCCGCACGCGCGTGGATCAATACAACGAACCGACCAATGGCATTTTGACCAAAACCGAAGATGTCTTACGACTGACCACACTCGGCTATCAGGCTGAAGAATTCAATTCGATCGAGATGTTCACGGCCCAGCGGCTGTTTCATCAGGCCAATCTCGTCTACTTGGAAGCCCTGCAACAGCTGTGGGTGGCGGCCATCGAAATAGAAGGGCTGCTACTCAAGGATAGCCTGACTAGTCGATGACATTCGCCGGCTTGGTGGGCGGGGCGGGCTTGGCATTTGGATTTGGCGGTGGTTTCGGTCCGAAGAGTGTGGGCCCGCCAAGGCTGGTTGTGTACTGCCAACCTGTGCCTTGGGGATCCCAGCCGGAAAGTAGCCCCGCTCGATCGGCGACGGATCGCGCCGCAAGATAGACTTCATAGCTGTCCGGCAGCACGATGAAGCGCGCGTAGTACTTGCTCTTGTCAATCACCATGAGCATCCGCTGGAAACGCGAACGCGGCTTTAAGACTTCGTCCTCCGTGGCACCCGCATTTTCTTTTGGGATGAATCGCAATCTTGGATAGATGCCCGCGGCGTAAAGCTCGATTTCGAAAAACTCGTCGAACAACCGACGATTCACCTTCTTAAACTCCTTCATAAATTGCTCTTTGTTCACGCCAACGGCGGGGCCGCCATTTAGGCGGCGAGAGGTAACGATAAACTCCGCCTTCTTTTGGATCGCAGTACGCCGATCGTCCGCGGCAATTGGAAAAACGCGACCGTGTGCACAGAGAAACGTGACCTGCCGCGCGCCTTCGGGCGCTGGACGGGGGTCGGGAAGTGTAACGACCTTTGGCGGAGGTGCCTCCTGGACCGGCGTGTCGTCAAGCATTGCTTTCAGCTTGGCTTCTTCCTCAATCGCCACAGCAAGATCTTTCTGAAGCACTTCGCGTTTAGCTTTGGCATCAGCAATCGCCTTGATCTTCTTCTTTGCCGTGTCTGCCTTCTTCTTGTCTGCTTCGATCTTCAGTGCAAACTGATTCACAACGGTGTTCTCTTGGTTGAGCTTGGTCCGTGTTTTATTCAATTGGCGCCTGAGATCGGCAAGTTTTACCTGAATGGTACTATCATCAACGGGGCTAACGCCATCTAACTGCGACTGGATCATATCGCGTTGGTCCTCTGTCAGCTGCAACTTCTCCCGGGCGGCCTCAATCGCCACAGGATCAACAACATCCGATTCTGCAATACGACCGACTGCATCCTTCACGCCAAGTTGCGCTGCGATGAGGACCATGACGAGGATCCCCACCACATTGGTCATCGTGTCAAGCAGCGAATCGAGTCCGCCACTGTCGTCATCATCGATTTGAGGTCTTCGCATCATGACCGCCGTACGAGCTACTTGTTTCTGAAATGTCTGAAGTCAAGCCGACCATTGCCGACTGCCGGCAACTTTCCGTTACGTACGTTATTGTCATCACAAAGTTTCTTTACCAACCGATAGGTGCCAAGGCTGTCACTCCGCAAGAGGAATATGATGCTCTGGTTGTTGTTGTTCGCGACCTTTTCAAGCAGAGCAACAAACTTGGCATTCGCCGCGATCTCCGCATTCCGAATTGTGAGCACAGGCTCTTCCGTGTGTAACACAATCGCACCCGCGGTACACTCGATGAAATTCGGCGTAAAGCTCAGTCCGGTCCCACCCGGAAGAACCGACACTTGGGCTTCCTCCGGTGGCTTCTTCTTCTCGTCTAGGTCGCGTTGCAGCACCGCCAACCGATCCTTGATCGCCACGAGTTGACTTTGCATGTCCGCGACGGATTCCCGTTGAGCTTCTGGAATCTCTGGAATGACGAT
>JASLRF010000307.1 GCA_030744095.1 Pirellulaceae bacterium
CTTGGTCAATCCCCGGATCGCGATGTAGCGGACTTTTGGGAACTCGTCTTCGCGCGCAATGTGATCCCGATACTTGCGTCCTACAATGTTGGTGTCCATGCCGGTACCGCTTATATTTTTGCCGATCTCGTCGATCAACAAGAGATCCGCCGTCTTGAACGGCAGTCGCGGCATCCACTGCTTGGCCTCGACCAAGAGCTCTTTCTCACGTTCTTCAAAATCACTCGGCGCCACGGCGGCGATCTTGGCCGTTTCATCATAGCCATTTTCGATAATCGCCAGACCAGCAGCGATTCGACATTTGGACAGGACTTCGCGGGCGACGCTGCGCACAATCTGGCCGAAACTGTTGTCCTTGATGGCGCGATGATACACCTTTGCGCCGGCGTGTTTCCCTAACCCGATCAACATCATCTTCATCAGGCCGCTTTCGATGTCCCCCGTGAAGCCGGTATGAGGTTTGACACGACCACACACAATCACGTGATCCGCGGTGAAGGCATGTCTGTCGAAATGCACGGGAAATCCTTCTTCGGCTTCACAAACGACTTCGGTTTCCATGCTGGCGCGAATGGGACATCCGCAATACGATTCGGTAATTCCGTAGCATTCAATAATCTTTCGTTGACCTTCCGCAGTGCCGCCGCCGTGACTGCCCATCGCGGGGACGATAAAGGGCTCCGCTCCAATCGCTCTGAGGTGATCGACGGCGGCCTTGATGATCAGGTGGATGTTGGCGATACCTCGGCTACCTGCTGTGATCGCGACCGACTGACCCGGCTGAATCGTCTTGGACAGTTCCAATTGCGACAGTTGCGCATCCACCGCAGCCGGGATGTCGTCTACACGCGGCCGCTCGAAAGTCTGACGAACGCGGAACATGAGTGGGTATGAGGACATGCGGTTCGGCTCCGAGTTTTCCTGGCGGGCAGCGTTGGTGGAGTGAAATACGAGTTCGTGAAACGAACTTGATTGTAACGCGAAAACCCAGGTCGTGCGAAGTGCTCCAGGCGCTCCAGTAGGATCACGCCCGTCGGCTCATATATCGCAACATCCCGACCAGCGAGGTCAGAATCGTCTGTAAGGTGACAGCCAGATAGGTCAATGTGGCGGCGTTGATGATGTGTAAGACCGCCCGAAGATCTTCATCGGCCACGATATCCAGTTCCAGCAACCGCTGCTTCGCACGCCGACTAGCGTTGAGCTCGCCAGGCAGATTCGCGATCTGAAAGAAGACAGCGCCGCAGAACACGCAGGCACCCAACCAAATCAGCGGTCGAAATCCTACGCCCAGTATCATTAAAATGATCCCTGCGCCGCTGCCGAAGCTGGCTGCGATTCCAGCCAGACCGAGAATTCTGACTCGAAAGTCCCCAGCGGCATGCTGCAACGCGTGCCCTGCTTCGTGCGCCGCAGTTCCCACAGCTGCCAGCGATCGCCCGTGATAGACCGGGCCGCTCAGTTGTAGGACTCGGTGGAGCGGCTCGTAGTGATCGCTCAACGAGCCTGGTACTTGTTCGATAGCCACGTCTTCCAGCCCGGCGTCGTCGAGCACCTTGCGAGCCGCCGCAAAGCCGCTCATCCGCGCCGGCAGTCGTTGCGTCTGCCGCATTGTCAGGCGGATTACGACTTGCGCGGACACAGCCATCAAGACGGCGACGACCGTCGCCAGCAAGATCAGCGATTCAAATGGAATTCCCACAGCGTTGATCGTCTCTGGCAGCAATACGAGTTGCTGCTTACGCGATAAGACCGTATACGACGTCGCCATAGATATCGGTCAGGCGAAAATCGCGACCGGCGTAGCGATAGGTCAGTTGCGTGTGGTCCAGACCCAGCAGATGCAACATGGTGGCGTGTAGATCGTGAACATGGACCTTGTCCGCCACAGCGTAATAGCCGTAGTCGTCAGTCTGGCCGTAGGTTATCCCGCCCTTGATACCGCCGCCGGCGAGCCACATCGAATACCCTTGCGGATTGTGATCGCGGCCATCGTTGCCTTGTGCAACGGGCGTACGGCCGAACTCGCCGCCCCACAAGACTAACGTGTCGTCAAGCAGCCCTCTGGTTTTCAAGTCGGACAGCAGTGCAGCGATTGGCTGATCTACTTCGAAAGCGTTCTTGGTGTGGTCCTTCTTCAAATTGCCGTGTTGATCCCACTTATAACTGTGCGTGCACTGCACAAAACGGACGCCTTGTTCTATGAACCGCCGAGCCATCAAACACTGCCGGCCAAAATTGGCTGTCTTGCCGTTGTCCAGCCCATATTGCTTTCTGGTGGCGGCCGATTCGTTGCCAATGTCCTGCAACTGTGGTGCCGTCGCTTGCATACGAAAGGCAAGTTCGAAGGAATTGATGCGGGCTTCCAGCACGGCGTCAGGACCCGTTTCAGACAAACGGACCAGGTTCATTTCTTTTAACAAGTCCAGTTCGAACCGCTGCAACTCCACGGGCGTGCCGGCTGCATTTTCAATAAAGGGGATCTTGGCCTTGTCAGAAGGGATGCTGGCGTTGCCCAACGGCACACCTTGAAAGTCGGCCGGTAGAAATGCCGAGCCATATGCATTCGCACCACCATGCGTCAACGTCGGGCATATCGTAACAAAACCGGGCAGGTCTTGATTGCCGCTCCCTAAGCCGTAGGTCACCCAGGAACCAAAGCTAGGCCTGACAAACGTATCGCTGCCGGTGTGTAGTTCCAGCAGCGCGCCACCGTGGCGGGAATTCGAACAATGCATCGAGTTGATAATACACATGTCATCGACACGATTGGCCACATGCGGGAACAGTTCGCTAACCCACGCGCCAGACTGACCATGTTGGCGGAATTCAAACGGCGATTTTAGCAAGTTGGCCGTGGCGCCCGACTGTACGCGCGGTTTGGCGAATGGGAGCGGCTTGCCATGATCGCGCTCGAGCAGCGGTTTGTAGTCGAACGTATCGACCTGCGACGGCCCACCATGCATGAAAAGGAAGATGACCTGTTTCGCCCGTGGCGCGAAATGAGGGGCCTTTTCCGTCAGCGGATGCGCTGCGGCTGTTTCTGAAAGCAATGATGCTAACGCCAGGCCACCGAATCCCGCACCGCACGTGCGCAGCATGTCACGGCGTGAAACAGCCGGTTCGAAACGATGGCAAGCGTGTCGCATCAATGCTATTCCAGGAAGATAAATTCATTGGTCGCCAGGATAACCCGACAAAAACTCTGCCACGCTCGGATCCGCCCTTCAAGCGGCTCAATGTCAGCCGCCTGGCGCATCGTGTACGCTTGAACGTAGCTGGTCGCTCGTGAGATTTCAGACGTTGTTGGCGGGCGTCCCAAGGTGCGCTGGTAGGTGACACGCACGCGCCCGGCATCGTCCCCGTCGTCAGCCGTCAGCCATTCCGCCAAAGCTCGCGTCTGCTCGGTGACAAACTTGCTGTTCATGATGAACAACGCTTGCGGTGCCACGGTAGTCGATTGTCGCCGTCCGCTCATCACGCTGGGATCAGCAAAGTCGAACGCCTGAAAGACTTCGTAGAGTGCGCTACGCACAACTGGCAGGTACAGAGACCGGCGGTTCGTCTGATAGGCGACGGGATCGACGTTGGCGGTGTTGGTGACGTACTTGCGGTTTTCCGTGGGCAAGATCGATCCGCCAATCTGTTCGTCCAACCGGCCGCTGATGGCCAACATGGCGTCACGAATTGCTTCAGCTTCAAGCCGCCGACGGTTGAACCTCCACAGCAGGCGATTCTCCGGATCGATCGCGGCGGCGTGCGCATTCCATTGAGTACTCATTTGATACGTCGCCGAGAGCAGAATCAGCCGATGCAATTCCTTCAGGGACCAGCCGGATTCGACGAACCGCGTTGCCAGCCAGTCCAACAGCTGTGGGTGTGTGGGCGTTTGGCCCAGCCGACCAAGGTTGTCGGGTGAGCGGACCAGACCTTCGCCGAAATGCCATTGCCACACGCGATTGACAATCACGCGGGCGGTCAACGGATGGTCAGCCCTGGTCATCCACCTGGCTAGCTCCAAGCGACCACTTCCGTTAGCGCTGATGGGTGTCGTGGCGTGGCGCTCAAACGCGACGGGGAAACGACGCGCTACAACACGGCCTTTGGTCAGATGGCTTCCGCGGAAGTGAATCCGGATATCTTCGGGTGTGCCATCGGACACCGCCATCGTGGTGGGCAACTTCAACATTGCCTGTTCTTGCTCTTGTTTCTTTGCGCGGAGGGCGACCAGTTCCTGTCGTGTAGCATCGGGAAAGTGGGTCTCGATCGAACTGCTCGACTTGAACGGACCCGCGTCGTCGAACAACACCGCGCGCAGCTGTTCCTCCAGTGGGTTGTCTTGCTCGGCATCTTGGTCCAGCAGCCCGGCGGCCCGCTTGCTGAACTGACCTGCCAATTCGTGTAGATCGAAGGTTTGGGTTGGAGTGGCAGAGATCTCGTTAAGTGCTGCCTGCCAATTCGGGCTCTCAAGACCCGCGGCAAACGCGTTCCAGACGGCCAGCGGCGAATCGGAATCCGCTGCCAATCCGTTCAAGTACCTGGTCCATTGAACGACGAATTCCGATTTCGGTGTGAAGTCGCCGGACTGCCGCTCAAGACCGCCGGCTGACGAATCGATCAACTGCGAGACTGCCACGAACATCAACTTATCGATGTGCGGAATCGGTCCGTCACGATCGAATCGGATGGTACACGGTCCCGCTGGCAAACTGCATTGTCCTTCAATGGACCAGCGCTGCGTATCCGGATACCAACTGCCAGTGACTTCGCCACAAGCCGCCGAATTGACCGACTTCCCAGCCACGGTCAATCGCGTGGGTCGTGCCTCCGCAGCGGCATAGCGAACGGCAATTGCATACGATCCTGCGCGCGAAATCGAAAACTCCAATTCACCGTGATTTGGGCCGCCGGGGCCGGCGATTACCCCGATACCCTCGCCATAGCCGTCGGCTAGTGAGACGAGATTACCTCGCTTTACAGTTTCGGCCTCGACGACAACGGCTTCGTCTGTCTCGGATGAGGCGGCAATGGTGGCGAGCCGAGTTGTTGCAGCGTCGAGTTTCCGTTGTCGTTCGGCGGCCAGCAGATAGTCGCCCAGCTGTCGCCGGTCGTCGTTGACGACTTCTAACGTCGTGCTGTTAACCAAGGTATCAATCTGCGCGATCGTGGCAGCAGCACGTTGTTGCTGCTGCTGTTGGCGCTGGATGTCCGCGGCGGAAGCCAAAGGCCGTTCCTGCCAGCGAGCCACAACGCTGAAATTCTCCATCGTCTTGGTGCTTTTGAAAATCCCGGCCAGTGCGTAATAGTCCGAGGTGAGCAGTGGATCAAACTTGTGATCGTGGCATCGCGCGCAGCCCAGCGTCAGGCCCATGAATGCCCGACCCAGCGTGTCGATCTGCTCGTCGATAATGTCCATCTGCATTTTGACCGGATCATCCTCGGCCAGCATTTTCGCGCCCAAGGTCAAAAAGCCTGTCGCGGCCAGCGCGTCCTTGCTGGCGTCGCCCGTTAGGTGAACGGCCAACAGGTCGCCAGCAATCTGTTCTCGAACGAATTGATCGAACGGTTTGTCTCGATTCAGCGCGGCCACAACATAATCGCGATACCGGTACGCATTGGCGTAAGCCAGGTTCTCATCCATGCCGTTGGAATCGGCATAGCGAGCCACGTCCAACCAATGTCTCCCCCAGCGTTGGCCATACCTGGGTGATTGCAACAGTCGATCGACGAGCCGCGCGAAGGCATCGGGCGCTTCGTCTTGCAAGAAGGCGTCAATCTCGTCCGGCGTCGGAGGCAGACCGGTCAAGTCGAACGTAACACGCCGAATCAGTGTTCGCCGTGTTGCCCGAGGCGCGGGATGACATCCTGCTTCGTTGAGCCGTGCCAAAATGAACGCGTCCAGCGGCAACCGCGCCCAGGCATCGCGGCCGATGTCGGGAGCGACGGGCGAGGCAATCGGTTGTAAGGACCAAAAGTCTAGTTCTTCGAGCCGCAACTTGCGATCAACGTCATTTGCCGCCGGCGCCACAACCGGCGCGGGCAAACTGTCGGGCCATGGCGCGCCCATCTTGACCCAAGCGATCAAGTCCGCGATCTGTCGCGCCGGCAACTTCGTTTTGGGAGGCATTTTGAGAACCTCACCATGCCGCACCGCGCGGATGAATAAGCTCGCATCAGCGTTCTCGGGCACCAGAGCCGGACCGCGCTTGCCGCCGCGGAGGAAACCGTTCAACGAATCCAGGCGAAGGTCGCCCTCGGATTGGTCCTCGTTGTGGCAATCCAAACAGTGCTCGGACAGTACGGGGCGTACCCGTTTTTCGAAAAAGTCGTTGCCTGGTACCGCCGTTTCGTCAGCACGAACCGGCGCGGTGCCAGCGACCGTGCCAGACCACAGCAACGACCCTACATAGAGCCAGGCAGCAATTCGAGTTAGGGGAATAAGGTGGAAAGGCATTAAGGTGAGTCCGACAGGAACACTGCGGATATCGATGCATCTACGGACGTTTATACACCGAAGGCCAGCGGAATTAAAGACAATAGCCCGTTGTCACGAGCCATCGTCCCGGTGATTTACGGCAGCATCACACGTCCACCGCTGGCCACAATCGTCTGGCCCGTCATGTAACGTGACCGTTCCGAGAGCAAGAACAAGACCATTTCGGCGATATCGTCTGGTTGGCCGAGCCGACCGAGTGGTGTGTTGGCCACGAGCGATTCGCGGACTCGCGGATCCACGTCTTTGATAATTTCCGTGTCGATCAAACCTGGTGCGACTGCGTTGACACGAATGTTGTATTCGGCCACTGCCGCCGCCAGACTCTTCGTCAGCGCGGTCATTCCGGCCTTGCTGACGGAGTAGGCAATGGACATCGGTCGCGCTTGGAGAGCAGAGATCGACGACATGTTGACGATCCGACCGAACTGCCGCTGGATCATGCCCGCCTTCACTGCCCACGTCACGCGATAGCAACCTGTCAGATTGATATCCAGCGTCCGCTGCCATTGCTCGGGCGTCGTCTCTTCGTGCGAAATGAAATCGAAGATGCCAGCGTTGTTTACCAGCAGGTCGATCGGGCCCAACGCCGCTTCCACGTTGGTGACCATGCTGCTGACGGCTTCGTCCGATGTGACGTCTGCCTGACACGCGAACGCAGTGCCATCGTCGGATTCGATCCGTGCGACGAGCTGTTTGGCGGCTGAACTGCTGGAGCGATAATTGACCGCCACGCGTGCGCCTGCTTTGGCCAAGAGAAGGCAACAGGCAGCACCGATTCCCTTGGCCCCACCAGTCACCAGGGCAGTGCGACCCTCCAAGTCTCGCGTGGATTCAGGCATCGTCAAGCAACTCCTTGGAGATTTTGGTGGCGACGGTGCCAATGTCGAAATAGCCGACGGAAATCTGTCCGGCGTGCGTCAGCAAGTCATACGCCCGCCAACGGTTCCAACCGAATTCGGATTCCATCCACAAGATCAGCCAGGCGTAGGCTTGTGCGATGGAACGCTCCATCGGACAACCCGTGGCGATCGTCATGATCTCATCGGGCGATTCGATCCGTGGCGCCGGGATCGTCTTGTTCTTGATCAACTCGACCCGCAGCGTTGTGTGCGATGCCATTTCGAGGCCGCTGGCCGACAGTTCACCGTGACCCATCGTGGCGTGCGCGTCGCCTAGATACAAATAGGCACCCTCGACAAAGATCGGCAAGTACACGGTGTTGCCGGGCGCCGTTTCAATGATGTCCATATTGCCACCGTGTGGTCCGGCGGGACCTGTGGTGGGAACGCCAGTCCCAGGTGCCGTGCCGATGCAGCCAAGCATCGGTCGGTAGGGAAGTGTGATCGTGTCGCTCCAGAATACTCTGCCATCCTGGATTGGGCAGATGTGCGTGCCGTGCGGACAATCATCGCCGAGCCATTGGGTCAGCTGTTTGGGATCGCTGGTCCGCGTTGCGCATTGGTCGAGTGCAGGGGCGATCTCCAGAATGTGAACCGCTAGCGTGTCGCCCGGTTCGGCATCTTCGATAAAGATCGGTCCCGTCTGCGGATTGCCGAACGGCTTTCTTGACTTGTCGCGACGATCCTCGTTCGCTCGAATCTGTCCCGAGAAGGCGTCCTCCGTTTCGACTAATACGGTTTCGCCCGAACTGATGGTTAAGCGCGGTTGATTGTGCCGACTGAATTCGTAATACAGTGGGCCGAGTGGAATTCGTTTCATGATTTAATGACCGGAGAAATGGTAGATGCTAAGCAGTGAACATCGTGGCGCTGGACGGCGACAGAAACAAGCCCCGCAAACTGGTTGTCCTGGTTGTGCCCGGGTCTGGCTGGTTGTGGCAGGGTCCCGGTCGCGGCAGAATCCCCAGTTGTGGCCGGGTCTCCCGACCGACCATGCGTCGCGACCGAAGGTCTCCCTTTCTGAGCGCTGGCTGAAGACAATCCGGTTGCGGAGTGGAGACCTTCGGTCGGCGTCGTGTCTCGGTCGGGAGACCGGGGCACAGCAGTGGACCGGGACACAACAAGGAGACCGGCGCACTGAGTTGCCCAGGCTAGGTCACGGCGCACCGTAATGTCTCACCCTTCAAACCGGCCAACAGGTTGTCGGCCGCAATTTCCGCCATGCCATTGCGGCTGGAGATTGTCGCACTGGCCGCATGTGGGGCGATGACACAGTTGGACACCGACAGTAGCGGGTCATCCATCAAAATCGGTTCGGGATCAGTGACATCCAGTCCCGCAGCGAAGATCTGACCTGATGTCAGGGCAGCATAAAGATCCGCCTGGTTGTGAATCGGCCCGCGAGCACTATTGACGAAGACCGCCGTCGGCTTCATCTTGCCAAACGTCTCGGCGTTGAACATACCCTGAGTCGTCTCGTTCAAGTCTGTGTGAACGGACACAAAATCAGACTCGGCCAGCAACGTTTCGAAGTCAACCCGACGAGCACGAAACTCGGATTCCGCGTTCTTGTTTTGGTAGTTGTCATGATACAGGACCCGCATACCCCAGCCGCCATAACATCGTTTGGCCATCGCCATGCCGATGCGCCCCATGCCGACGATGCCGATGGTCCGACCGATCAAGTCGACTCCGATATGCCCCAGCGGTTCCCACGTTTTCCAATTCCCGGCGCGGACATAGTCCTGGCATTCGACGATTCGGCGCGCGGCCGAAATCAACAGTGAAAAAGCCATATCCGCCGTGGCGTCGGTCAGCACATCAGGCGTATTACCAACACGGATGCCGCGCTGCGTCGCCTCGGCGATATCGATGTTGTTGTAGCCGACAGCAAAGTTGCTGATCACTTTGAGCTGTGGTCCGGCGGCGTCCATGAATTCCGCATCGACCTTTTCGGTCAACAACGTCAGCACGCCTTGGCAACCAGCGATCCGGTTGAGCAATTCGTCTCGGGAAGGTGGCAGCGGTTCTCTCCAAACGTCGGCGTCACACGCCGCAACGACACGATCGAGCCCAGCGGCAGGAATTTCACGGGTCACAAAAACTTTGCTTCGATCACTCATCGCATGCGCTCCCTTGGGTGAGAACTCAGTTGCAGGCGTCTATACTGTCGGCCAGTGTTTGATCTGCCAACATCGCGGGACCACACAGGGCCGGTCATGTCGGCCTCATTCGTATCCCTTAGTTGCAGGGCCAGTCATGAGTCGTGTTTTCGACCAATATAAGCGGGCCTCCAAGTCGTTGGCAGGTGGGGTTTCTTCGTCCACACGCGTGAATCAGGCCTTGGGGCATCCACTGTACATCGACCGCGCCGAAGGTTTCCGAGTATGGGATCTGGATGGGCGGTCCTATATCGACCTTTGCTGCAGCCATGGCGCCACGCTATTGGGCCACGGAGACGCTCGCGTGCAAAGAGCCGTCGAAGGAGCGCTGGCGCGCGGTGCCGCCTGTTCCTATGAATCCGAGTTGCACGCGGAATTTGCTGCACTCCTCTGTGACACGGTCCCCTCTCTGCAGCGCGTCCGTTTTACGGGTTCCGGGACTGAAGCGACGATGCACTGTATTCGATTGGCACGTGCGGTGACCGGTCGCACAAAACTGCTTCGATTCGAAGGAAACTTTCATGGCTACCATGATCAGGTGATGTTCGGCGCCCGCGAACTGGGTCAGTTTGCACCCCCGCTGTCGCCTCAATCGACGGGCGTGACACCGGGCTTGGATCAACATCTGCTGCAAATTCCGTACAACAACGTTGCCATGTTGAATCAAGCGTTCGATCAGCATGGTGATGAACTGGCGGCGGCAATCTGCGAGCCGATCTACTACAACGCCGGTTGTATTTTGCCAGAGCCCGAGTTCATCGCCACGCTGAGGACGCGAACACGCGAATCCGGCGCGCTGCTGGTTTTCGACGAAGTACTCAGTGCGTTCCGGATGTGCGCCGGTGGGGCCCAACAGTATCTGGGCGTCACGCCAGACCTGTGCACACTTGGAAAATCCGTTGGCGGCGGGTATCCGTTGAGCGTATTCGGCGGTCGTCAGGAGCTGATGCAGCGGTTGATGCCACAAGGCGATTGCCAGCACAGCGGTACGTACAACGCGCATCCGGTGGCTGTCGCTGCCGCTCTGGCGGCGGTGGAGACTTATCGCGAGGAGTCCTTTTACCCACACATTAATGCGCTAGGCGAACGCTTGATCGAGGGGATCAATGCCGTCTTCCAGCGGCACGGCGTGCCAGGACTCGCCCGCGGGCTGGGGGCTCGGTTCGGCATCTACTTTGGGATCGACGGTCCGATTCGCAACTATGCCGATGCGCAACAGCACGATCGTCAGCAGATGTTGCGATTTATTGCCGCCGCAATCGAGGAAGGTGTCTATTTTCACGACTATGGAGGGGTGGCGTGCCATCATGGCTTCTGTGCGGCGATGACATTGGACGCCGTTGAAGAGGCGCTGGAAAAGCTCGACAAAGCCGTCGCGCGGTTGACCACGCCCTGAAATCCGCTCAGCGTTTTGCGAGCGGTTTCCGCGGTTCGTTGTGTCTTGCCGTGTGGGAGAAAGGGGGGCGGGAGTCTTTTTCGGGCAGCGACTTACGATCGACAGACGCCGATGGCCGAAAGAGACTCCCGATCCCCGTCACCATTCAACTTACGTCATCTCATTGAGTGTAGTCGGGGGTATTTCGTGGTTTAGGGCAGGATTAGCGACCGATAAACTCCAGCGGAAAGGCCCAGGCACCGTTCGTCAAATCGCGGCAGAGCGAAGATTTTGTCTTATTGGCCGACGATCCCCCTTTTCCGTTGGCGCGATACTCTTTAAAATCCGAGGTTCCCACCCTGTGAACCTCCCAGCAGTGGTGTTCCGCAAGACCGGGACCCAACCAATAGGCGATACGACCATGCCCAAAATGAAGACCCACAAAGGCACCAAGAAGCGATTTCGCCTGTCTGCGAGTGGTAAGGCCATGCATCGGAAAGCCGGCACGAGCCACTTGGCTCACCGGATCACCAACAAGCGTCGCCGCAACTTGCGCGGCACGGGTGCGTTGGCGGCGCCAATGGAAAAGAAGATTGCCATCGCCCTCAATGGGTACAGCAACTAACCACACCCCGCTTCGCGCTCGGGCTAATAACGCTTGCGGTTTGATCCGCGGGGGCCTTGATGTGCAAAGGAAAGATCGATGAGAACAACCAAAGGCGCAGCCCGTCGCAAGGCCAAGCGTCGGCTTTTTAACAAAGCCAAGGGATTTCGTGGTGGTCGCAGCAAGCTGCTGCGAACAGTAAAAGAAACGCTTATACGATCCGGCGCTTTCGCTTACCGTGACCGCAAGGTTCGCAAGCGCGACTTCCGTCGCCTGTGGATTACGCGTTTGAATGCGGCTTGCCGCGAGCACGGGTTGCGCTATAGCGAGTTCATCTTCGGCTTGAAGAAGGCTGGGATCGAATTGGACCGCAAGGTCCTCTCTGAAATGGCGATTCACGAGCCGGCGGAATTCGCATCCGTGATTCAACAGGTCAAGAGCGCGATCGCCGCTTGATTTGGTGATGGTGCTCGCTGCGCTGACAGCGCAGCTTGTTCGTGTGTGAACATCGTTGTTGGCCGGTGCTCGGCGGATTGCGACGCGGAACCGGTTTTCTCGACCCATGGGATTCACGATTGACCGGCTGTGCGATTGACGAGCCAACCTTAACGACAACCGTATTTGGCAGGTGATCCAGCGATGGCTCTCGGCGAGTTTCTTCAACAACTTGATGACCTTGCCGGTGACGCGGGAACGGCCTTCGCTGCGGCGACGGATGCGGACCAACTGGAAGCGGCCCGCGTCGAGTTTTTGGGTGCCAAAAGCGGCCGCCTGAAATCGACGCAAAAGCAGTTGGGTTCGGTCGACAAAGCAGACAAACCCGCGGCCGGCAAACGCTTCAATGAAATCAAGCAACAGATCGATGGCGCGTTCAAAGCGGCTCAACAACGGACCGCCAGCGGCGGTGCTGCCGGCGAAGCGACAGGCAAGTTCTTTGATTCTTCCTTGCCCGGCAGCCCGAAACTGAATCTTGGGCATCTCCATCCAATCACTCTGACGATCGAAGAGTTGAAGGACATCATGGGTCGGTTGGGGTTTTCCGTCGCCGACGGTCCCGAGATTGAAGATGAACGCCACAACTTCGAGGCCTTGAACATTCCGCTGGCGCATCCAGCCCGCGACCCACTGGAGAATTTCTACTTGGCGACCGCCAAGAAAACCTCGCCTGACGTCCTCCTGTTGCGCAGCCAGACCAGCACCGTGCAGATTCGGGTGATGGAAAAGACACCACCGCCAATCCGCATCATCTCACTCGGACGCGTCTACCGCCCGGACACCGCCGACGCCACACATTATCCAATGTTTCACCAGATGGAAGGCCTTTGGGTTGACAAGAAAGTCACCATGGCTGACCTGAAGACCGTGCTGAGATTGTTCGCAACCAGCTACCTTGGCTGCGATGTGCATGTTCGTTTTCGTCCGTCGTTTTTTCCGTTTACCGAACCGAGCGTCGAGGCGGATATGAGCTGGGGCGACAAGTGGATCGAATTTGGGGGTGCCGGCATGGTTGATCCGAATGTCCTGAGCGCGGTGGGTTACGATCCAGACCGGGTTTCTGGGTTCGCCTTTGGCTTGGGCATCGAACGGTTATGCATGCGGCGTCACGGCATCACAGATATTCGTGAATTCTATCGGAACGACGTGCGATTTCTCCATCAGTTTTAGTCCACTGTGTTTGTTTTTTCCCAGCCGGAGTTCATGGATGTTTGGGTCCTAGATTCCGAGACGCACCAACCCAATTCGAAGACGCGCGATGATCGTCTCCTGGAACTGGCTGAAAGATTTTGTCAAACTGGACCTGAACCCAGCTGAGGTCGAGCAGCGGCTGATGATGGCCGGGCTAAACCACGAAGGGACGGAATCGATTGGCGACGATCTGGCCATCGATCTGGAAGTCACCAGCAATCGTCCGGATTGCCTCGGACATCTCGGCGTGGCCCGCGAAATTGGTGTATTGTTTCAGCGCCCTCTGACCTTGCCCGCCGCGCAGCCGACGGCCGCGGGTCCGGCGGTTAACGGCCAGATTCAAGTTCGAATCGATTGCCCCGCGCTTTGCTACCGCTATACCGCTCGGGTGATTCGCAAGGCGAAAATTGGTCCGAGCCCGGATTGGTTGGCCAGCCGACTGAGGACGATTGGTATCACGGTGATCAACAACGTGGTTGATATCAGCAACTATGTGATGATGGAGTGCGGACAGCCACTGCACGCATTTGACCTGGCAACCATCAACGGACAGCAGATCATTGTCCGTGAAGCTGCCAAAGGTGAAAAGTTCGAGGCCATCGATCACAACACGTATCAGCTTGAGCCAGGCATGTGTGTGATCGCCGATGGCCAGCGCGCCGTGGCATTGGGTGGCGTTATGGGTGGGGCGGAATCCGAGGTCTCACAGGCGACGACCGATCTGTTGATTGAAGCGGCTGAATTCGCGCCGCTTTCGATTCGCAAAACAGCACGCAGTTTGAATCTGCATAGCCCGTCGTCGTATCGATTTGAACGGACCATCGATCCCGCAGGTGTGGATTGGGCGAGTCGTCGCTGTTGTGAGCTGATCTTGGATTTGGCGGGCGGCGAACTAGCCGACGGCGTGGTCGATGTTGGGAACGAGATTGTCGCGCTCCAACCAGTGGTCTTGCGATTACCACAGCTGGAGCGAATTCTGGGAATCACCGTTCCTCAGGATGAAGTCCGACGCATCCTGACGGCGCTCGGCAACCACGAGGAAAGTGCGGACAACGATGCCGTTCAGGTGATTCCACCTTCTTGGCGGCGGGACTTGACGCGCGAGATCGACCTGATCGAAGAGGTCGCTCGTATCCACGGCTACGACCAGATTCCGGAAGATGTCGCCGTACCAATGTGGCCGTCGAACTACAGCGACGCCGAACGCGTCTTGGACAAGTTGCGGAGGGTCATGACTGGCGCCGGTTTCGATGAAGCGATCACAGCCAGCCTGGCCCCGCAAGAATGGGGCGATCGGTTTTCACCGTGGACCGAGCGAGATCCGATTGTCGCGAGTATGCCGATGAAAGGCATCCTGGCGGACGCTCCAAATGATCTGGGACAGGCTGATAAAGTTCGCACGAGCCTGCTGCCGAGTTTGTTGGAAGCACGCCGTTACAACGAGTCGGTGGGAAACGTTGGCACCGAGATGTTCGAAACTGCAAAGGTCTATTTGCCGCGAGAAGGTGATTTGCCGGTTGAGCCATGGACACTGGCAATCGTTAGCAGCGGAGGTTTTCTCCGCGTCAAGGGTGTGATCGAACGGTTAGTTGCGACACTCAATCCGACAATCAAGCTCGAGGTGCAGCCGACCAAGCAGTCGCTACTGGATCACGACCGATCAGCCGAATTGCGGTTGAAGGGACGCCAATTTGGATTCTTGGGCGAGATTGCACCGCAGGCTGGAAAGCAATTTGGTTTGCGTACTGGCGCTACGGTTGCCGAATTGCGGATTGCCTCGCTGGAAGAAATCGCTGTGCTCATTCCACAATACGCGCCCCAGATTCCCTACCCGACAATCACACGAGACTTGAATCTGATCGTCGACGAGCAGTTGCTTTGGAGTGACCTCGCATCCACCGTCAAAGAATCCGCCGGCGAGTTCTTGGAGACGACTGAATATAAAGAGACCTATCGCCGCGAAGAACAGGACGGAACCGGCAAGAAGCGATTGTTGTTTAGCGTGATTTTCCGGTCTGCCGTAGGCACGTTGACAAACGAGGAAGTCGACCAGATTCGCGACCGGATCGTCGCCGCCAGTCTCGAGGCGCACGGTGCCAAACTGTTGGTTTAGAGAGCGACCAACGGGAGCGGGGCATGGCAACCGAGCGATAGCTCGTGGCGGTCCGAGGCACAGCCTCGTTAGTCGTCGTCCAAGTTGTCTGGAATCAAGTCCTCGGACATGCGACGTTCCACAATGCGGCCGAATTCTTCGAGGCTGCGGCGCTGCCCAAATTGATGCCAAGGGCTGACATGCTCCAGTTCAGGCATGATTTCGACCAGCTGCGAGACCAGAGTTTCGGCCATTCGTGTCACGCTGGCCGTTGGCGAGCGCTCCTCGATTGCTTTGGCGGTCTTCATAAGCCGAATCAATCGGGCACGTTCCAAAACCGGTCGCGACAGCGGCTCGTCAGTTTCCTCGACCAGATCCGTCAAAGGAACATCAAGAGCTTTTTGCCATTTATGCAAATCGCTCAGCCGAAGGTCTGTGGATTCCTGTTCTTGTAAGCGAAGGCTGCGAATATCGCTGCCCATCTGGCGTGCGGCGCTGCGGAGCGAGACCCCTTCTTGCAGACGAACCGTACGGATCCGATGAAGGGCGTTTGACGACTCGTTTCTCTCGTCGTTTTTCGAGATTACGGGTGTTGGGACGGGATCCGCCCCTGCCAAATCGGCGATGGCCATAGTGCTTCTCCTCTGTCCAAGAAACCGCATGCACTCAGTAGCGCGACTCCTTCGGTGTCATGCGTCCAGTCGGGTGTTCCTGTCCCGGCTGCATATTTGGACGCGATTACGCGAACGAGCGTTCCCGAGATATTGACCATTTTTCCGATTGAAACGGATCACCGGCCGTTGGACCAAAGAAAGGTGTCACAAGCTGTTACCGAGAAAGAGCTTGCGACATGCTACCGGTGCGTGGAGTGGACGCGAGGCTGGGAAGGACCGAAGCACTGCGTCGAGCTCAGTTGGGCTCCGCCACCCTGATCCCTGCGAAGCAGTTCTGTGGGTCCAAGCTCGGTTGCATCCTGATTGTCGGCCAATTCGGCAGCCATCGTGTCGAGCTGGTGACGGGATGGGGGCTGCATTCTATTGCGAAATGCGGAACTCCAGGCCGCGAGATAGTCCTCGGTGGCGGAATCGAGTCGCGTTGGATGCATGTCCCGCGACGCCTCCTGCGACGCCTCAGTCTGCTGGGCGTGCATCTGCCATAGTCGCTGCAAATCGGCCTGACCAAAGGCAGTGTTCTCCTGCTGGACGATCACAACTTTGCCGCGCGTGCGCTCGTAACCGGTCCGAATTACTGCTTCCCCTCCAAGACGTTCCGCGTGACGCGTGACGCGCACCTGGGGATACTGGATCGCTAGATCGCGAGCCACTTCTTCGGTTTGATCGGTCGATCCATCGTCGATCACCAATACCTCGAACTCAGATGCGACATCCGGGAGAATGTCCAACATCTGGTTGATAAGGTATGGAAGAGAATTTTGGGCGTTGTAGACGGGTAGGACGACACTAAGCGACTGATCGGAATTCGTCACAGGTTGCAAACTCCAAGGTTGAACGACGGAACGGTCTCGGTGTTTCTATCGGTTGTCCATCGCGACGACTGCAACTCACTGGCACACGGGCCTATTTTTTGACTTGTGCGGCAGGCGACGATTGTTTGGTATGCTTGGCTTGTTCGGAAGTCGGTGATAGCGATTGATCGGGTTACTTGCCGATAACCGCTCATCAAGGCGTCGTCACACCTGATCCTTGCCCGCCATGGGCGTTCAAGAACGTGGCCATTCGCACCGTTGTGTCCATCGTGCTACGCTGTTCTGCCATGAACGCAATCGCTGTCGACTTCAAAACGAACCGAACAGACCGGCCACAACATCACCCTTTTGGCCGTGTGGCAACGTCTTGTTCTATCTGGAGCTGGTTGTTTTGGTGCTGGCTGTCCGCCAGTGGTTCGATCCTCGCGCAAGACACGCCGTCGGACCCCGGCCACTGGCACCGATTGAAGCAGACGCGGCCCGTCAGTTTGCGTGGTGTCTCCGTCGCCAATCGCGATGTTGTTTGGGCGAGCGGTGCGGACGGGACGGTTCTTCGATCCGTTGACCGAGGCCAGACCATCACAACGATCCCTGTCCCGGGCGCCGAGACGAGTGACTTTCGCGACGTGCACGCTTTCGACGCGGATCACGCGAGCTTGATGACGGCGGGACAACCCGCGCGACTGTACTGGACCGAAGATGGCGGCAAGAACTGGTCCATTGCCTATGAATGTGCTGACAAGCGTTCGTTCTTCAATGCGATGTCCTTCTGGGACCAGAATAGGGGAATTGCATTTAGCGACCCATTCGACGGGAGACTGTTGATCATCAGCACGCGCGATGGTGGAAGGTCGTGGCAACCGCTCGATCGAGCCAAGCGGCCAGTCACCGCAAGAGGCGAACACGGCTACGCGGCCAGTGGCACGTGTCTGACAGTTGGCCGGCGGGGTCGCGTGTGGATCGGACTGGGCGGTCCCGGTACGGGCAACGCTATGGCTCGAGTTTTTGCATCGGGTGATTTTGGCCGAACCTGGTCCGTCAGCGCGTCCAATCTGGTGGGGACCGAGTCCGCGGGCATTTTTTCGATCTTTTTCATCGACGAGAAACACGGCATCGCCGTCGGCGGCGATTACAAGAATCCCAACGGTACCAGCGACGTGGTGTCGCTGACGCACGACGGCGCCAAGACTTGGAGCAGGCCGGACAACCATGGCCTCCGTGGCTACCGTAGCTGTGTCGCCGGCGCGACGACACCAGACGGTGAGATCTTGATTGCCTGCGGTCCGTCTGGCTGTGATTGGTCGCGCGATGCAGGTCATCATTGGCATCCCTTGGGCAACGACGGCTTTCATGCGCTGGCGTTCTCCATTGACGGAACCACGGGCTATGCCGTCGGTGCGGACGGTCGTCTGGCGCGCTGGGTGTGGCGAGATCCGTAGCCAGCGCATCACACAGAATTCGAAGGAGCAGTGGATGAAAACGCTGACCAATGAGATCTGGATGGAAGTTCCCGCGCGGCGGGCGATCGTGTCAATTCACAATGAAGTTAAACGGCTCGTCGCTGAAAGCGATGTTCAAGATGGACTGGTACTGGTCAATCCAAGCCAAATTCAGGATACTCGCCCTCAACACCACATCTAGGGATGATGTCAACGTTGACCAATTCACAGGTCGGATATTTTTTGCCGGTGGGTCGGAAGGTCAGGTTGATCTTCTCAATGCATCCTTTCACTGCCTCTGCCTTGCGACGGAGATTTGCATCGGGATCGTGCAACACATCGTCAGCCTTTGAGCACGACCTTGCTGATTCGAACATCTGCTCTTTTTTCGCCTGAAAAATGTCAGACCAGTTCTCTAAAGACTGATCGGCTTGGTCCATCTGCCTTTCCACGAGAACGATTTCCTCCCTGATCTTG
>JASLRF010000308.1 GCA_030744095.1 Pirellulaceae bacterium
CGATTTGGTGAATTGAGCAACGCGAAGTTTACAGGGAACCCCCTGGCTTTTTCATGGTCAATAATTGCGAAAGTTCAGTAATGTCCGTGTCGATATCATCGCAGGTCAGCCCGAAGCAGGGGCATATCGGCGCATCGGGATCCTTGGGATAAAGCGGTGTTGTTAGCTGTTCCACCGTGACGAACTGTTCGAACTGATCGAAGTAGGCGACCTCGCAGGTTGGCTCTGAGCAGAAGTAGGCAGATTCGGCCAAGTGGGCGCGAGCCTCATTCGATACGTGCGCGCCGAGCGTGTTTTGCTGGACGGTTCGTCCGAATCCACCACAGGCAGGACAGCGGTCTCCTGGGTCTTCTGATTCTCTGACGAATGCCTTATTCACAAGCACGGCTCCGCAGGACCAGTTGCCTCGGCCGGAGGCCCGACCGCCGGTCGCTTTAAGCCGCTAGACTCTCTTTCAAGGCGACTCCGCAGGTTTGTCTGCTGTTTTGTGTTTCCACCGGTTTGCAGACGAAATCCGTCTTCGACCACTTGTGCATTGATGTTTGACAGGGGCGTGCCGTCGGCGGTGAAAACCACCTTGGTCAATTCTACCCATACGCCGTCGGTGGCTTTCACCCAGCCATTTTCAAAACGACCTGCCCGCTGCTGTTTGGGACTAACACCGTCGCGGCGAAAATCCTCTATGAACGAGTAGAAACCCTTCAGCGGTGCACCGCCGGTTTGAGTTTGAAACGTGGCCAGATGTTTCCAAGTCTTCTGGTCGTTTAGATAGAAATAAGCGGAATAGGCCGTCACCTGATCCTGAGGTTCTGCGTGAATTGCAAATCGGCAGGTCTCGCCGATCTCCCAGTTGTAATCAAAGAAACTCTGAGCACCCGTTCCTTCGCCGCCAAAGCGCTTGACGCGGACCCCATCGCCTTGATGCAGCACCTTGACACGATTTTTGACGGCTACACGGTTGGGATCGTTTTGCTTCCCTGGGTCCCAAACGGAAAAGAGCACCACCTTCTTGTCAGGTGAACGCAGTTGCTGCATACCGAAGTAACCATGCTGAAAGCCACAAGCCATGAAGTACGAACCGTTCTGAGATTCTTCGACAACCAGTTCATTCTGAAACCACACCGCGGCTGGCGCTTGGTACCACAGATGAACAGATCGTGCTGCTCGCGGCGCGGGCTCTTCCGCCATCACGCAAGGAGAAATAAATGAGATCAACAGAACGACAATAACTCGACCGCAACGTGGCATGGATTATCTACTTTCGAAGAGAGAATTTGCATCGGCCATTCGCGACATCAGCGACGCATGAATCGTACGGCCGATCTGTTGGTAACCAATAGCGTTGGGGTGCACGCCATTATTCGAAGGATACCCTTCGATCGTGTCCAGGTACATCTGTGTTGGGATGACGAACAGCTGTTTGTCCGCGTGGGAAGCGAATCGTTCGAGTTGACGTTCGACCAGTCGATGCTGAATTCGTTTCCACCCCCATCGACTGTAGCGATCCTTGTAGTTGGCTTCAAACGCCGCTTGGCGTGAATTCGGTGGTGTCGTCAAGCAGACTCCCAACTGGGCGCGCGGAGCCGCTCGCCGAAACGCTGCGATCAACTTATCAGCGTGCGCGAACATCGTGTCAATGCGCTCGTCAATGGCTTCGAGTCTATCCGGGTTGGCGCTGAAACAGTCATTGATTCCCAGCATGAAGACGACAAAATCGGGTGGGTCGCCCTCGCAAGCCTCGTCAAAGTAACGGGCCAAGTCCAGACTGGGAACGCCGGCCTTGTCTAGAAACACAAACGGACTGCTCCGCTTGCGATGCGATCCGTCCGGCTCGGGTTCGTACTTCGACACAAATCGTTGCCATGTCCAACCGCCATAGCCTTCGTGGGCAACCCCCGGAGCGGCAGCCGTCGGCCGATGCGTGCCTAGCATCTGGCACCTCGGATTCATCGACGATGAAAACAGCTTGGCGATTTCATTGGGGTAGGCCGTCGCGTGCGTCAAACTGTCCCCGATGATCAACAGACGGAAATGTTGCTCACCGCCAAGCTTGGCGGGCAGAACGCGCAACGTCATCGACGCGGTTGTGATTGATTGACCCGATGAATCTTCTACGGTGATTGTCAAGCGATACTTGCCGACACGAGAGGAACTTGCCGGTAGCGACCATCGCCGCGCTTCTACGATGCCAATCTTACATTCGACCTCAAATCGATAGTCGCTGGGATTGTCCGTTAAGACGATGTTGTCAAAGTAGATTCCCGTCTCGATTCCTTCGATGGCGACAAACTCATTGGGTAATGTCAATCGCAGTGAACTCGCAGCAGGCGCGGCAGCAACGCTGGTCGTCGTCATCCCCTGCGACAAAAGCGCGCCGAGCAAGACAGCAGTGAGCAGGTTCGAGACGGACAAGCGATTTCGAGGGGATCGCAAGATGAAATGCATGTTGACTCGCTTTCTCATCAGGGCTGACGGCGCACTTTATGCAGCAACTGCGAGATCATGTCTCGAATTCGCGGTTCGGCCGCAGTTTCGAGAAAACTCGACCGAGCCGGCCACGTCTCGTAACCACCCAGTTCGTGTTGACGGGGGGGAGGTAGATAACCACCGTACCCGTTCGCCAATTCCATGACAAAGGTCGCCTTGTGGGGGCTCTCCTTCTTGATCTGCAAACCCGTTTCGGCGAACACTTCGCAGGGGATCCCCGCGATCGCCAACTCGCCAATTCGAATCGCCTGCAGCTTTAGATCCATGGTGGGCGGATACTTCTCTAGATGCAACGCCTCGTTGACGTAGACCGAGGTCCAGCGATGCGGATGTTTCTTGGACGGCACATTCTGCATCTTGCGCGCCCAGGCCAACCGTTCGGCATCCGGCCTGCGTACCGCAAGAGCCAGTTCAGCTTCGTGCACAGCCAGCGGTGTATTCCGACGGTAATCGATGGTCTTCAGTTTGTGCAGCGTCTCGTCTGCCAGGATTCGCGCGGAGACTTTCATCCATTCGAACGGCGGATAGCTCTTGCCGTTCCGCTCGATGGCACCAGTGTTGCCGCTGGTTCCATTGGACATCATGCCAACGAACGGCGGGTGGCTGTCTCCCGCATCCAGATCGGCCTGAAGGGCTGCGGCGAAATGACCGAAGTAATCGGCGCTAACCAGACCGCGTTGGTAGCCACCGCAATAATGGACACTGAAATTTCCCATGACCGCCAGCGGTTTGCCGTCAACGTGTCGTACTGACAGGACCGAGAATTGCGGATCGACTGGCCCGGCTGGTTCGATCACGGCGTTGCTTTTTCCGGAGACGGATTTGATTCGTTCGCCTAGATCACCAAACGGATTCGCGCCCACACTGCCTGGTTCGCAAAGAGACCGACGACACCGAATCAAATCGGGCCTGGGAAACGACGTCCAGCCGATTTGGGCCGGCGCGAGATTCGCATTAGCCTGCACGACCGCTTCGGCAATCCTCTGCGCCAAGAACCGATGATACTCGTCGTCCAGTTCGGATGTTCCGATGTGAGTTGCGCGCGGTGCTGCGTGCGTGTGCGTGGCGGACATCAGCATGTGAGTGACTGGCAATCCAGTCTGTCGATGTGCGATTTCTTTGGCGGCGTCAAACACGTCGCGACCGATCATGCAGGCATCACACACAACGAGTGCTAGTTGCGTGGTACCATCGGCCAGCACCAAAGCACGCGCGTGCAAACGGTCGTGAATCGCGGTGACGGGCCCGTTCTTGCTGATCGGGCCATCCAACGACACTCCCACCTGAGGCGTGATATCCGAAACAGCCGCCCCTGCACGTAGATCGGTAGCTGCCAGGGTGCCAGGGCTATGGCCGACCAGGATAAACAGCGTGGCGGACAACACGAAGACGGCGCTGATAAGTCGGTTGTTCATTACGATTCCTGGCAGTGGTGGACTGGGGGGCGCGATGTGTGTCGCGGTGTTCTGACGGAGGGGTCTTTTCATTCAAGAAAAATCGTAGCTCGTATGTTACCATGACCGCCTAGGGCGTGGGTGGCACAATCCAACGCTACACGATCTACTGCTCAGTGCAAACTGGTTTCAACTGAGAGGCTCTGACATGACAGACAAATTGGTCCAGCTGGGACGTCGCGCCGTACTCCGCAACGGTGCTTTGTTGTTAACGGGATCAGCCCTGCCGATCTCCAAGTGGGAAGCGTTGTTTGCCGCCGACTTGACGCAGGAAACGGTGGTACGTGGGGCGATGATCACGGATCTGCATTTTGCCGACAAGCCACCGGCCGGTTCACGCCACTACCGCGAGACGCCGAGAAAACTAGCCGAGGCGGCCAAAGAAATCGCCGCTTCGAAACCTCAATTTGTCGTCGAATTGGGCGACTTTATTGACGCCGCGGATGACGTTGCGACTGAAAAAAAATACCTTCAGCAGATTAACGAAGCATTCACTAAGATTCCCGGCGACAAGCACTACGTCTTGGGAAACCACTGTGTGTATTCGCTGACCAAGGATGAATTCCTCACGGGTGTTGGGAAACCAAGATCTTATTATTCGTTTGACGTGGGCGCCGTGCATTTCATCATTCTTGATTCGTGTTTTCGCAGTGACGGCGAGTCTTACGGGCGAAAGAACTTTGTTTGGACCGATCCGAACATTCCCGCAGCCGAATCCGCTTGGTTGAAAGATGACCTGTCAGCGAACCCCCGCAAGACAGTGGTTTTCGCCCATCAGCGATTCGACGTGGGCAGCCCGTACGGCGTGAAGAACGCGGCCGAGATTCGCACGATCCTCGAGGAATCCGGAAACGTCATCGCTGTGTTTCAAGGTCACAGTCACCACAACGACTACAAGGAAATCAACGGCGTGCACTATTGTACGCTGGTAGCGATGGTGGAGGGGGCTGGTGTCGAAAACAACGGCTATTCGACTTTGGAATTCGCGGCCAATGGCGACGTCCGCGTGCAGGGGTTTCGCAAGCAGAAACACCACCGTTGGTCACAAAGTTGAAGGCGGAAGGCTGAGCAACCAGCACCGAGCCGATAGCATACTGATGGTAATTCGGGAACCGCTTTTTTGACCAGCCGGCTGTGGAAGGCAATGCTTGCTGGCAACGCCGGAACCGGTTCATTCCGTTTCCGGCAACAACAACACAAGCGCCAGCATGGACCAAGCGCTGGCGGCGGTGGAAATGAACTGGTCCTTGCCGTGTGGGAATCCGGTTTCGAAGTAAGGTTGAAAGCCCTTTGCTCGCGTGACGACGTGCCAGGATCCGTCTCAGTTGTCAAAGAACGGGAAGAGTTTCTTCAGTTCTTCGCGATTTGGCTGGCGACCGTATTCACACACTTCATAGGCTTCGGCGTATTTGACCGCTTTGCCGGCTTGCTCCCCATACCAAGAGATGAGGGCTCCGCGATACTTGTCTGCGATC
>JASLRF010000309.1 GCA_030744095.1 Pirellulaceae bacterium
GTCTGGTCTGCGATGCGACGCGAGTATCGCAGCTGCCGCGCGCTGTATTTGAGCTCCGAGCAATTCACGAGCTATTTTCTGGAGGCATTGCATGGCGGAGGTTTGCCTGGCTTTCGCCGCAAGACGCGTGACGTCGATCTACTGCTGGTCGACGATGTGCAGTTTTTCGCTGGCAAACGCGCGACCATTGTCGAACTGCAGAATACGATGGATGCGCTGGTTCGATCGGGCCGGCAACTTGTCCTGGCTGGCGACCGTGCTCCCAATGCACTGACTGAGTTGGGACCCGAGTTTAGTGCACGCGTCTCCGGCGGCCTGGTATGTTCTTTGGACGTGGCGGACTATGCCACTCGACTTGGAATCACGTCGCAATTGGCGGCTCGCATGGGCTTACCGATGCCCGCCGAAGTGCGGGAGTACATTGCGACGGAGGTCTCGGGCGACGGGCGGCAGATCGCCGGTTCGTTGAATCGCCTGTGGGCAACCAGCGAGGCCCTTAAGCAGCCGATCACGCTGGATCTCGCCACCAAAGCGTTGCAGGATATGCTCCAGGCGTGCGATCAGTTGGTCCAACTCGCTGACATTGAAAAAGCCGTTTGTTCGGCCTTTGGTGTGACGCCGCAGTTGCTGCGGGACGATCGAAAATCGAAAGCCGTTAGCCACCCACGTATGCTGGCCATGTGGCTGGCTCGCAAATACACCCGTGCCGCTTCATCTGAAATCAGCAATTTCTTCGGTCGAAGAAGCCATAGCACAGTCATCTCGGCCGAAAAAAAGGTGAATGGGTGGGTCGCAAACGGGGCCACCGTACAGGTGGGGCCGGGTTCCTATCGGGCGACCGACGCGATTCGTCGCGCGGAGTTGCAGCTACGGAGCGGATGACGCGGAATTCGCCGCCAAGACCGGCCAACTTCAGTGCCGCAACCAGATTTGGCATACAATGGGGGTTTGGTCTGGTTTCGGCCCCGAAGTTGCACTAATTTGCCCAGGTTCAGGCAAGCAATTCCGGCCCACGAGCGGCGTGGGGGACGATCCGTTCCTGCGAAATTCACCAATCCAAGACCGATGCGAACGAATCAGTGGTGTGCCGCCAGGAATGCATTTTACGGCACCTGGACCCGTCAAGATTCACCGCAGTCTTGCCAACGGCGGAATACCCAACCCTGTAGGTCCGAGCTGTACTCCATTTGCGGGTCTGGACGGAGTACAGCTCCGGTCTACATATCAACTGCCCTCAGTTGAATGCGGTGACGCCTCCCAATGGACATAAAACGTACGACATCAGGACTCTTGTTGCTGATTGTCCTTGCTGCGCTAGGCATGATCTTGATCACCATGCCGTCTTGGATCGCCGGTCAAATTGAGACGGTCAGGCAAATTGGCCCGGACTGGCTGGTCTATGTCTACATGGCCGTCGTGGGCACCGGCGCCGCGCTGCTGTTGGGATGTACAATCGCCCTGGTCTGGCGGCTCTGGTCTCGCACGGCACGCAAAAAGAAGCTGCGTATTCAGCGGGACAAGTCCCCCAGCCAGCTTTCCGTCGCTGAGCGTGAGCGTGAAGTGACGGACAACCTGACGGCCGCCGATGACCTGCGTGCTGGGTTGCCCACGGCGGACGCTTTGCGCGATCAGCTCGAACCGATCAAACGCAGGATCGAAGAGAAACGGGAGAGCCAGAAGCTAGAGATCGTGGCGTTTGGTGCGATCTCCAGCGGCAAGTCCTCTTTGTTGAACGCATTGGCTGGGTGCGATGTCTTTCAGGCCGACGCCAAAGGGGGCACGACGGTGCAGCGCAATGCGATACCTTGGCCGGGTTCGGATAGAGTCGTGCTAGTGGATACGCCCGGCCTGGGGGAGATCGACGGCGCATCACGTGGTGGTATCGCGGCCGAGTCTGCCAAAGATGCCGACTTGGTGCTGCTGGTGTTGGACGGTCCGCTCCGCGAATGGGAATTCGAACTACTCCGCCGTTTGGGAGAAATGGAAAAACGGGTCGTTGTCTGTCTGAACAAACAGGACTGGTACGACGAAAGCGACCGCGCGTCGTTGCTCGGCCAGATCCAGTCGCAGGTCAAGGAGTACGTCCGTGCCGACGACTTGATTTCCGTGCGATCGCGCGCGACCACACGTAAACGCGTCCGCGTAATGCCCGACGGCGGGCAGAGTGACGAGGAGGTCGCAGTACCTGTCGATATTTCGCCGTTGGCCGATCGCATGATGGCGATCGTCAAACAGGATGGGCGTGATCTTCTGTTGGCAAATCTCTTACTTCAGTCACGAGGGCTGGTTTCGTCTGCTCGCAAGCGAGTGGAAGATTCATTGGATCAGCGTGCGGTGGCAATTGTCGATCGCTACATGTGGGGGGCGGGGGGCGTCGCGGCATTGACTCCGTTTCCCATGATCGATCTGGTCGCCGGCTGTGCGATTTCCACCAAGATGGTGGTCGACTTGGGGCAAGTGTATCGTCAAGACATTGACCTCGATGCCGCACTAAAACTGCTCGGTGAATTGGGAAAGAACTTGATTTCCATCATGGGAGCAACGGCGGCGACACCGTTGGTTGCCGCAGGAGTTGGGTCGTTGCTCAAGGCCGTACCTGGTGTGGGTACGATTGCCGGACAGATGTTACAAGGTGTGGTCCAGGCGTTGATCACGCGCTGGATCGGCTCGGTCTTTATTCAGTATTTCAAGAACCAGATGCAGCAACCCGAAGGTGGACTGACTGCCCTGGCACGACGCGAATGGGAGCGATTGACGACAATCGACGAACTGCGCCGGCTGGTCACAAACGCGCGACACAGATTCAAAGAGGAGGGCGACAGCGACGATTAAGCGGAGGTAGCGACTGATTGCCCAGTCGAATCCAAGAAACACAAGGGGAATTCCCGAAAATCTGGGTCGTAAACCGCACCTTTATTTCTGAGCATCGCCTAGCTCGATCTAAAACTACGACAAGAACCGTTACCCTCCGACGCATTGCCACCAATTTCAAATCGAACCGATGACTTCCACCGTGACGCAATCAGTTGATCTTCAAGATACCAACTACCAGCGGGCTCTCGCTTCGCTTGAACAGACAATCAACAAACTGCATCGCTGTTCGGATGAAGAAAAGCAGCTCATGCGCGACGATTTGCACAAGCTGCGACAGATGTCGGAGAAACTGGCCTGCGGTCGGATCGAGATCGTTGTGTTCGGCGAAATCAGCACCGGCAAGTCGGCCATGATCAACGCGTTGGTGGGACGTGACGTGACCGCCGTCGACGTGCAAGGCGGTTGGACGAAAGAGATCTGGCATGTCGCCTGGGAAGGAGCCGGGTACCGAATTCCCGGTTTGGCGGAATCGGAAGTGGTCCTGATCGACACGCCTGGACTGAATGAGGTCGGCGGGCAAGAACGGGCCGATATGGCACGTGAGTCCGCTGCGCGTGCAGACCTCATCGTGTTCGTGACGGACTCCGACCTGAATGAGACAGAATTCTCGGCCCTCACGACGCTGGCCGCGACCAACAAGCCACTGATCGTCGTGCTGAATAAGATCGATCTGTACTCGCCCGACCAACGCGAGCGACTGTTCAAAGTGCTGCGCGACGATCGGCTCAGTGACATCGTCGACGCGGACAACATCGTCACAACCTCCGCCGACCCACGCGAAGTCGAATTCGTCATTGAATCACCCGGCGGAAAGACGCGCAGCGAGTGGCGGAAGCCGGCGCCCAACATCGAGGCGCTCAAGGTCCGTATGCTGGAGGTCCTCGAAGCAGATGGCTTGGCATTGTTGGCCTTGAACGCTGCGATGTACGCCGCCGACAAGTCCG
>JASLRF010000310.1 GCA_030744095.1 Pirellulaceae bacterium
CGTCGCGGGCGTCTCCCAACAACTGTCGCTCTAAGAGTGTGTCAGCTGTTGGCGAGGCGGCAATGACCTGACGAGTTACAACCGACCAGACCAGGATCATCGCGACGATCAGCGCAAGCCTAACTGGCACGACGGTGTCGAGGCCGAGCCAGCGCCAGCGCGGCCTGGATGAAGTCGGAGTGTCGTCAGGATGTTCCATGGTTTGGTCGAATTCTGGGATGATCTATACCGCTCTCGAACCATACGTTGCGAAATGGCAACGTGCGGCTCTCCGTCAGCATCCGGCAACGGCTCTACTGCCCGGTCCGGACAGAAAGGGAGTGTGTTAGACTACATGCTCAACGATCGTAGAATCAGGTAAACGTCATGCTTGTCCTCGCCGCCTCACTTTGTGTCCTCGCCGTCCCACCGCTGGTCTTGTCCGACGAGGCCGTCGTTGGAAAAGGCGTGCGAGACGAACGAGGTGTCGTCGTGCATCAGGTCACTTCGCCCTTCCAGGCAGGTACGACCAGCGTTCAAGTGCTCGTACCTGATGCCGCTAACCGGAGTAAACAGCTACGCGTTCTATACCTCCTGCCCGTCGAAGCGTTGGACGGTCGGCGGTGGGGTGACGCGCTGGAAGAAGTTCGAAAACACCGATTGCACACAAAATACCAGTTGCTCTGCGTTTACCCAACGTTTTCGCACCTGCCTTGGTATGCCGACCATCCAGGCGATTCAGAGATACAGCAAGAGCGTTACCTGCTTGAAGTTGTCATGCCGTTCGTTGAACAGAACTACCATGACGATCTCGAGACCCAAGCCGGCCAACCAATACGGCTGCTGGTAGGATTCAGCAAATCGGGTTGGGGCGCTTTTGGCTTGATCTTACGCCATTCTGAGTTGTTTCAGCGTGCTGCGGCTTGGGATGCACCGTTGATGCAGGAGCAACCAGATCAGTTTGGCATGGGCCCTATTTTTGGAAGTTGCGAGAATTTTCGTCGCTACCAGATTTCAGCGCTGTTGGCCAATCCAGCGGCAACGTTCTTGAAATCTCCACGATTGATCCACCTGGGCTACGGCAACTTTCGCGAGCACCATCGGCGAGCTGAACAGCTAATGAATGACAACAAAGTGCAACACATCTATCAGGATGGACCACAGCGCCGCCATCATTGGAACAGTGGGTGGCTGGAAGGCGCGATTGACTTGTTGGTAAATACGCCGTCACTCAAGTGATATTAAAACAGTAGTTCGTAGACTCGTTGTTGATCGGCGACGCGCGCCTCTTTCGCATCACCGCGATGAATCATCAACCGGTGTCGCAACACCAACGGTGACTTCACCGACAGGCGAATGGGGTTACGACCTGGATAGACGACGTTTTGCATTCCATAGAAACGAAGCAACCAACGTGGTGGGAATTCGGGTAGCGAGCGGTGCGATAGGATTGCTATTCCCGATAGTTGTTCACCGTCCGAGAATTGTCCCGTCACATCAGCCCAACGTGACTGTGTGCCCACCGCGTCACGGGCCAGGGCGTCCGACTCAGTCAAGATCTTCATTTCTCGTGGCGGCCGCACACGTACGGTGAAGCCCGAATAACCGCGGTCATTTTCGGCACCACCAAGGCGCACGTCGTCTAGTAATGGCTTGAGCTGGATTTCAAAATCGACCAGTTGTGTAGTCTCGGTCGCGTGAAAGACGCGAATTGTGGTCGTTTCCTCGATGATCGCGCGCGGCTTGCCGTTGCCGTCGACGATCTTAGGCGACGTCCAATGCAGCCGCGATTGCATGGCCGCAAACACCGGTCCCTGGTCGATCACGCGTGCCTCTTTCAGTTCGGCCAGGAAGTCGTCAGTCACCCATGGATCGCCGGCACGTTGATCGCCAACCCACAATTGATGCCAGGCCCAAAATACACCGTGATGATGTCGATGATCAGCGGGGAACACCTGTGTGAGCTCCTCGCCTGCCAGACCACGAAGCGGGTGCACAAACCCGTTGCGAATGAAATTGCCTTGGTGTGACTGAGGTGTCGTCACATAGAACAGAATGGGACGGCCAGCGTCCAAGACTTGCAGGCCACCCTCTGCCGCACGGATAGAAACGACACGATCTGCTTCGCGCGACGTAGTTGGAAGCTTCAAGGTGCTGCCGAGCAAGCTCGGATTCTGCAGTCTGGCAATAAACCAGGTGCGTGCCGACGCGGTTTCGCGTTGCGCAACGATGTCGTGGGGCGTAAGGCCAGGCACATTAACATCAAAGACGCAGCCTTTTCCGCCACTTGTCTCGGCAAGAAACACCGTCGCCAGGTTCTCTGGCAGGCCCTGACGGAGATGTACAACCGCAGTCGGCAACTGTTTGTTCGCCGTTTGCGCAACCGCTTCATGTTCGGCAGTTAAAGCAGCAACCAACAGATATAACAACACGAACAACAGGCGGTTCATTCCGGCATTCCTACGGGTAGTTGTAGTCCGAGTTGTCTGGATTGAAGTCACTGTCCTTCAACCCCACATTAAGTTCCAAGTTGACGTAGGTATATTCCTCCAACAACACTGGGTCGCCACCGGGAGTCTCCGGCCAACTCCAGGCCGCGTAGCGGATGGGCAGATTCAATTCGTCATCGATGAAGATCCTCGCCCGATAAAAATCGAAGTGCTCTCGCCGTCGTGGATGTTCGACTTGGATCATTGTGCACTTACGTTTGTTGATCTTGGCATTCTTAATGAATTTCACTTCGCATTCGCCGAACTTGCGCTGTCCTTCGCCTTTTTCAATGAGCTCTTCCACCAGCCTTTGTAAGCCGATCTTCGTAATCGGATACCGTTGCCCGATCATGGCTACCGTCCCTTCCGGCTTCAGGTAAACGGTCAGCACTCCCAAGATCCCGGCCTCGTGCGCGACGATCTTACCGTCATTCTGGTTCTCGACCCAAATCACTTCGCGCCCTTTGACAGAGGCCGGTTTGAGGAACCGCATGTAGACCCCGAACGGCGTCTGGAGTTCGTCATCTTTCGTCTTGCGATTGCGAATCTTGGCGAACATATACTGAATGTCGCCAAGCTTGTCATTGACGCGTTCACGCTTCACGATTGTCGCCGTATAGTCGTCGACATTGTTCTCAATTTCTTCCACACAGGCTCGCGCCAGTTTCATCGCTTCGTCGAGCGGATGAGGTTCGTTTGGCGAGGTCGAAGAGCTCGGCCTGTCCGTTTCCGCGGCACACAAAGGTTGCTGGCACACAGACGCCAGGAAAATGACACCAACGACGGCGGTAGCTAGCCAGGCACGAGCGGGACTTAGAAATGGCAACATTGTGAACTCCTGTTTTCCGTTTCGAGGGCCTTCCTGTATAAGTCACGGCAGATTCACGCTGGAAAACGTCAACGTAATCAACCTCCGGCCGTTCCGCAACGGCCACTGGGCACTACTCTTGCCCGAGCTCGACGCCGGTTGCCACCGAAATCCTTGTTGCCTGCGTCCTGGCAATGGTGTTTACTGGTGGCCAGTCAGCTTGGAAGATCGAGATCTGAGTAGTGGCCGTCGCGTGGGTAGCGTGGCCCTCGGACGCCAAACCCATAACGTAAAAATCTGTTGGAACGAGATGAAAAAGACTTGGTCCCATCTGCGCAAGAGATTGGCCAGGTCTTCGGGAGAAACACAATGTCTTCAACGGACCGCCGGGACTTTCTCAAGACAACCGCCTTGGGCGCGACAACCGCCACGGTCGCCACCGCGTTGTCGGTACAACGCGCCCACGGTGCCAACCAGCGGACTCGCCTGGCGCTGATCGGGTGCGGAGGTCGAGGGACGGGTATCATTCGCGACTTTGCGCGACTCACCAACGTCGATATCGGCTACGTCAGCGACCCGGACGCCAGCCGTGCCGCCAATGTCGTGAAAGCGCTTTCGAACCAGCCACAGCCACTCGGCGATTTCCGTCGGGCTCTGGATGACAAGTCCATCGACGCCGTGGTCGTGGCAACGCCGGATCACTGGCACGCACCCGCCTCGATCTTGGCCGCTGAAGCTGGAAAGCACGTCTATGTTGAAAAGCCTTGTTCTCACAATCTGCGTGAAGGTCGATTGTTGGTTGAGGCGGCGCGGCGTAACCAGCGTGTCGTTCAGCATGGCACACAAAGCCGCTCACATGATCTGATCGTGCAGGCCATTGAGATGCTGCGTGAGGGTGCCATCGGCGACGTGCTGATGGCCAAGGCCTGGAACGTGCAGCGTCGCGGTGAAATCGGCCATGCCCAGCCAACCGACCCGCCATCCGGATTCGACTACGATACGTGGGTCGGCCCGGCACCGATGGTGCCTTTCCAGTCCAATCGACATCACTACACGTGGCATTGGTGGTATGCCTTCGGGACCGGTGACATGGGCAACGACGGCGTTCATGAATTGGACATCGCGCGGTGGGGGTTGGGTGTCGAGACCCATCCGAGCACCGTCGCCGCAATTGGCGGCAAGCTGGCGTCTGACGACGATCAGCAGTTTCCTGACACGCAATACGTGGCCTTCGACTATCCTGGCGACGGGCAGGAGGTGCGGCGCAAACAGCTGGTGTTCGAAATGCGGTTGTGGTCGCGGTATGGCCTAGAAGGGATCGATAATGGCAACGCATTCTATGGCACCGACGGCTGGCTACTGCTGAGCAAGCGAGGCATTCTGAAACTCTTCGACGCGCAGAACCGACCACAACCCGTGTCGGACAATCGGCCCCAATTGACCGGCCACTTTCAAAACTTCATCGACTCGATTCGTGGAGATGACAAGCCGCGAGCCGAGATCGAAACCGGTCATCTTTCGGCTTCGCTCTGCCATCTGGGCAACATCGCCACGCGTCTGGGAAGGTCGGTACGTATCGATCCGCAGCAGGAATCGGTCATGGATGACAAACAAGCCGGTGAAATGCTCGGCCGGACCTATCGGGACGGCGGCCACTGGGCAGTTCCAGTTGGAGTTTGATCCGTGGAATTCCCGGTTCATCTTCCGAGCGTCTGCCATGTGACAACTGGTTTGCGCCATGTTGCCAGCTCGCTAAGATGATCGCTGTCTGCACGGAGTGTCCGTGCGAACAGTCACACCTTCGCAGCAAGAGACGGAACCTACATCATGGCGGGCATACGATGGGGAATTCTGAGCACGGCAAAGATCGGCACCGAAAAAGTTATTCCGGCGATGCAACAGGGCGAGTTGTGCGAGATCGCGGCGATCTCGTCTCGCTCGGTCGAGACTGCCGTGGAAGTCGCAAAACGGCTGGGCATTCCAAAGGCCTACGGCAGCTATGAAGAGATTCTGGCAGATCCGGAAATCGATGCCATCTACAATCCGCTGCCCAATCACCTGCACGTCGCATGGTCAATCCGCGCATTGGAAGCTGGCAAGCACGTTTTGTGTGAAAAACCAATTGGCCTGTCGTCCGCGGAAGGTCAGCAGTTAGTCGATGCGGGCAAGCAGCATCCGTCCTTGAAACTGATGGAAGCATTCATGTATCGCCATCATCCGCAATGGCAACGGGCTCGGCAGATCGTCAACGACGGTGGTATCGGTCAGCTGCTGACGATCCAATCTGCCTTCAGCTACTTCAACGAC
>JASLRF010000311.1 GCA_030744095.1 Pirellulaceae bacterium
TGGGCATAATTATTGATGCACACACGCGACTGGATCCGGTCGATGCTGTTTCGTTGTGCCGACAGATTGAACCCTTCAATCCGTTTTTCGTCGAAGATCCCGTTCGATGCGAGAACGCCGCTGCGATTGGACGCCTGCGACAGCACACCGCGGTTCCGATTGCAATGGGCGAGCAATTCGCAACGAAGTGGGAGTTTCGCGAGCCAATCGAAAATGACTGGATCGATTTCTGCCGCGTTGACCTGTGTATCGTCGGCGGCCTGACGGAAGCACGTAAGATTGCCGGTTGGTGTGAGACGCATTACATCGCAATCGCGCCTCACAATCCACTTGGCCCCGTTTCGACGGCCGCCTGCTTACATCTGGATCTGGCGACGAGCAACTTTGCGGTGCAGGAGTGCGCACGAATTCCCGGAGAAGTTCTCTCAGAGTTATTTCCCAGCCAGATTCCGTTCAAAGACGGCACCATGCTTCCGACCGATGTGCCAGGTCTGGGCATTGCGTTTGACGAATCGGCGGTCTCCAAGTACCCAGTAACGCAGGGTGACGGCCCACGGCTGCATCGCGCCGATGGTTCGTTCACGAACTGGTAGTCGACCTAGACTTCGAGCAGTGGCTCCGTTGCGTCGCCAAACTTGTCGAGATGCACACCCATCTTATCCATCATGCTGAGATAGAGCCGGCACATCTGACGATTGGAGTTATCAAGGTAGTCAAGGTTTGGACCGCCTCTTAATTTGCCGCCGCCTCCACCAACCATCACCACCGGCAACTTCGTCGCGTCGTGATGCCCGTTGAGCATACTGGAGCAGAGCATGATCATCGAGTTGTCCAGCGCGGTACGTTCGCCTTCTTGGATCGAGTCCAGACGCTTCGCGATATACGCCAGCTGTTCGAGGAAGAACTGATTCACCTTCAGCCAATCGTCCGTGTCGCTGTGCGAGAGGAGATGGTGAATCATGTAATCCACGCCCAGATGTGGGAATCGCAACGTGCCGTGATCGCTGTTCAGCTTTAACGTGCAGACGCGCGTCGTGTCGGTCTGAAACGCCAGCACCAGGATGTCGCACATCAATCGCATGTGCTCGACAATGTCTTGCGGATAGCCGGCCTTGGGCCGCGGCACGTTGGGCCCAGTCAGCATCGGTCGCCAACCTTGCAACTCGCCTCGCTTATCAGCTTGCCCGATCCGCGTCTCGACTTCGCGAACCGAATTCAAGTACTCATCGAGTTTTTGCCGGTCGAGTTTGCTGATGTCGCGACGGAAGTTGCGCGCATCGGCAAGCACTGCGTCGACTCTTTTGCTTGCTTCGCTGCCATCGTTGACCACGACAGGGCTCGCCAGAGCGATCGCGGTTGGCTCGATTCTGCTCGTCGCCGCCTCCAGGATCACACTTCCCTCGCGGCCGTCTTTCGCATCCAAACGACCTGTCGCAACGAACGTTCTTCCAAAAGCCAGCTTCGACGGGATACGAAACTCGACGACCGACGGAGCCTGCACGACGAGTTCCGATGACTTCATCGCGTGTCCAAGCGGATGTTTGCCAAATCGTTCGTCGGCTTCGACGCCAGCCAGCAGTGCAGCGAGGTTGTGCGGCGCCATCGCTGAGTTCATGAGTTGCTCGTAGAGCACGCCATCTGGAGAGTTCTCCTCGGCTGGAGGATCACCGGTCGCCAACGCCTGCACCTGACGAGCCACCTCCGTTTGTTTGACAGCGTCGCGTTCACCCTGCCAGCGGGCGAGCAGCGATCCCGCCGGAACCGAGACGAATGCGTCGTTCACCTGATTGACCGACTTCATCTCTCCCTTATAGAAGTGCCAGGTTTTCTTGTTGCCGTGGCTGTCGGCATGTGGATTGCCGGAATGAATATCGCCAGAGGCATCTTTGACCAGATCCCAAGTCCGATTCTCACCACTCAATTCCGTGATGACGAGATTGATATCGGTCAGATCGCACGCGTGGCTGCCATTTCGCGGACCGAGAACCAACGATACAAGTTCGCCGCGACTCACCGAGATCTTTGCCGGTGGCATCTTCGCCGAGCCAGCCGTCGCGAACTCGCCCCGCCACAGGTTTCCGACTTTGCGATTCGTTCGATGTTGGATGAACCACTCCTGGCCATTGCCGCATTCAGGATGAGCGTCCGCAAGCCGTGCATCGATTTGCACCAGCCCCGTGATCGGGCTTTGCCAGCCAACCGCCACGAACAGCGTGGGCGAGGGATGAACCTGGATCGAATGCGGCCCAGAAATACCGGGAATACGAACTCGCTGATCGGACGAGTTGGCAGTGATTATCGGCGTGGCACCCGTTCCCCAGGATTTGACGAAGTTTTAGTCTCCGTTGATCTCCGTCTCTTTGAAGTGTCCCGACACGATTACTGGCCCCACTTCGCTGATCGCCAGATAGTCGAGCCAGACGTTGAGAGCATCGAGATCGAGTTTGTGCTTGGCTGCCAGTTCAGCCAGCTTCTCCTGAGGGAGTTCCCGTTGGCCCGCAGCAACCTCCGCCGCCGCGGCGAGATAGGCCGTCGTCTTCGACAGTGCTTCGCGTTGTAATCGCCTGATCCGTTCCTGCAGACCGGCAAGGTCAGACAAAGCCACGCCGGTCAGATCGCGAACGGTGTAGTTGTACTCGGCGTTGCTCAGCCGCCGCAGGATCACCGGTCCCGGATCGCCCGCATTGGTGCGTGCTTCGGTGTCGAGATACGACTCGATCCATGATCGCAGCTGCTTTCGCTGAGCATCACTTGGTTGCTCGCTATCCTCTGGCGGCATCTCGCCGTTGTCGAGCATCTCCACGACTTTCTGCCAGATCTCTGGATCACGTCTCACTTCGACCAGCGACGCGAAACGCTCAAGGTCCAGCTCGCCTTCCTCCTTTTCCGTCGAGTGGCAATCGAGGCAGAACCGTTTGAGGATTGGTTTGAGTTGTTCAGAGTAGTCCTTTTCCAGTTCGGCGAACTTTGTTTTCTCATGGTCAGCTGCCTTTAATTCCAGCACCGGCATCACAAGCAAGGATGCGCTGACAATGCTCAGGCAAAGGCGCCAAGTCGCAAAGGAGAACTTCATTGGTTGCGCCTTAGGATTGACCGAGGAATTGCTGTCCGATAGTCGCCTTTCGCTCCGCGAAAGGAACGTGCTTTCGTGGAGCGAAAGACGACAATAAAAGATCGAACATTGCTTTGCGTCTTGGCGTGAAACCTCTCGCTGACTTAGTGCAAGATGCATATCACTCAAACCGGAAGTGTGTCGTCTGCTTGATCTTCGTCAATCCCCTTCCTAGATTATCAGACAATGCCATTGTCGTACAAATGAAAGCCGAAGGCAGCAGCGATTTGGCAATGGCAGTTGCTGTCCAGAAAGCTGAGAGAAACAGAACATGCGTCAAGAGATACACCCAATCACGATAACGAACATGTTTGACCTGTCCGGTCGAGTGGCTTTGGTTTCTGGCGCGGCCAGCGGAATGGGTAAAACCTCCTCACTTGCCTTGGCCGAAGCTGGTGCGGACGTTGTGCTTGCCGACCTGAACGAAGAAGGAGCACGAGCGACGGCCGCTCAAATCGAATCGCTCGGTCGTAGAGCGTTTCCCGTGCCGTGCGACATCTCGAAGCCGGAAGAGATTCGCGCCGTGTTCGGTCAGATCGATGACCAGTTCGGCAGGATCGACTTTGTTGCCAACATCGCCGGCGAGGCGATCCGCCGTAAACCGGAAGACATCTCGCTCGACGAAGTCGAGTGGACATGGCGAAATCTGGTTTATGGACGTTTCTGTATGTGCCAAGAGGCCGGGCGTCGCATGTTGGCCGCTGGCAAGGGGAGCATTGTCAACCTCGGTTCCCTCGCGAGTGTAACGGCGCTCGGACGCGGGCACATCGCGTACAGTATGGCGATGGGTGCAGTCGTGCAGATGACGCGCGAGCTGAGTACTGAATGGAGCGGTCGCGGCGTGCGCGTCAATTCGATCCTGCCGGCCCAGGTCTTGAATCCTGGGCTGCAAGACCGTATTGACGCGGATCCTCGCATCAAGGAACGATTTCTAGGTGGGATTCCCGCGGGTCGGTTCGGTAGCCCGGATGACATCAAAGGCCTTGTCGTGTTTCTGGCATCGGATGCCTCGTCCTGGATCACCGGCGCGATCATTCCAATGGACGGAGGCAACCTGGCAATGAACGCGGGTGGATCGGTTGGCAGTGAAGTGTTCAGCGAATAAGAAATAGAATCGATATGGCAACGGCATCCACAACGCTCGACAAAGAAACACTCCTCGCACTCTATCGTACGATGCAGATCATTCGCCAGTGCGAAGATCGATTGGCGAAGTCACATCAACGTGGATTAGTCCATGGCGCGTGCCACACTTATGTCGGCGAGGAAGCGATCGCGACCGGCGTGTTTGCACATCTGCGGGAAGAAGACGCTGTCTTCAGCACGCACCGAGGGCATGGACATGCGTTGGCGAAAGGGTTGCATCCGAGAGAGCTGATCGCCGAGTTGTACGGACGCGAAACAGGATGCTCACAGGGTCGCGGCGGCAGTATGCACTTGTTCAAGCCAGAGATTGGCATGATGGGAACGAGTGGCATTGTCGGACCATGCATCCTGCACGCGTGCGGTGGTGGATACGCCTTCAAGATCAAGAAGACGGACAACGTCGCAGTCACATGTTTCGGCGACGGAGCCGTCAACAACGGCGCGTTTCATGAAGGGCTGAACATGGCCAGTATTTGGAAGCTGCCGGTGATTTTTGTCGTTGAGAATAATCAGTTCGCAACCGAGGTTCCCTTCAGCTATTCCAGCGGCATTCCCGATGTGGGGCGGCGTTCCGAAAACTACGGGATTCCTGGGTTTGAACTCGACGGCAACGACGTACTCACAGTTCATCGCGTTGCGGGCGAGGCGATCGATCGGGCTCGCAGCGGCGGTGGACCCACGTTGATCGAGTGCAAGACTTACCGCACGCGCGCCCACGCCGAAGGAATGGCCGATTTCACATATCGCACCAGAGAAGATGTAGACCAGTGGAAGAAGCGCTGCCCGATCCACCGCTTACGAAACCACATCGCAAAGGAGAAAGCTGCGACGCACGACGAGCTAAGTGCTATTGAGCAGGAGATTCATGATCTGGTCGAGGAATCGCACCAGTTGGCAGAAGCCAGCCCATATCCGTCGGCCCAGACCGCAAAGACTCACGTCTATTGCGAGATGGCCCCGCCAGCTCTTCCCACCGCGCCGCCACCAGGCGCTCGCGAAACCACTTTTGTTGCGGCGACCAATGAAGCACTCGATCACGCGATGGCCGAGAACCCAAACATCTTTGTCATGGGCGAAGGGATCGGGGTCCGTGGCGGGAACTTCACGACGACGGCCGGGCTCTACGATAAGTACGGTCCAGATCGTCTTTGTGATACGCCAATCTGTGAACGCGGATTCGTTGGGCTTGGTTGTGGTGCGGCAATGACCGGGACGAGGCCGGTAATTGACTTTATGTTCATTGACTTCATCAACGATGCGTTCGGCGAGATGATCAATCAGATTGCCAAAATGCAATACATGAGCAGCGGCCGCTTGAAGATGCCGATCCTGCTTCGCGGCTGTGGCGGTGTTGGGCACTCGGCCGCGACACACCATTCGGGTATGTATCACTCGATCTACTCACACGTCCCAGGTTTGCACGTCGTCATGCCGTCTACACCGTATGACGCCAAGGGACTTATTGCACACGCACTGCGATCAAACGACCCTGTTCTGTTTCTTGAACATCGTGAGCTGATGGCCATCAAAGGCCCGGTCCCCGAAGAGAACTACGAGATCCCATTTGGCCAAGCCAAAGTCGTGCGCGAGGGCACCGACGCAACGGTCGTCGCCATCTCGCTGATGGTTCACCTCGCGCTGCAGGCGGCAGAGCAACTCGCCGGAGAAGGGATTTCCATTGAGATCGTCGATCCGCGGACAGTCTCGCCACTCGATACGGAGACCATTCTACAGTCGGTCGCCAAGACGGGGCGTGTCCTCGTCGTCGATGAATCGTTCCAACCCTGCAGCTGTGCCTCGGAGATAGCCGCCCGGATCGCAGACTGCGGCTTTGACGATCTGGACGCACCAATCAGGCGGCTTAACGGAGCATTCACACCCACACCGTATTCGCCAATGTTGGAAAAGGCGATCGTACCCCAGCTGGAAGACGTTGTGCAGGCCATTCGTAATTTGTTAAGCGAGTAACAGATGCCGATTGAAATCGTGGTTCCCCGTCTCGGCTGGTCGATGGATGAAGGTACGTTCGGCGAGTGGCTGAAGAACGATGGCGAATCTATTGAAAAGGGTGACATGATCTTTGTGCTGGAAGGTGATAAGGCGTCGCAGGAAATCGAGTCTTTCGACTCCGGCACCCTCCACATTCCTCTAAATGCACCAAATCCCGGAGACGCCGTCGCGGTGGGCCAGCTGCTTGGCTATTTGTTAGCCGAAGGCGAGTCGACGCCGGCATCCCGTCAATCGCTTGCCGCGTCTACGACGAATGCCAGGTCGAAGGACCCCGCTCCCGTGCCGGTCGGCCAACAGCGCATTGCCGGTCCCGCGGCCCGGCGACTCGCTCGTGAGTTGGGTATCGACCTCGATGCCGTGCCAACGCCTGACCCTGCAGGACGAGTTCGCGCGGAAGACGTCCGACGGGCGCCGAGCTCACACCGCGCGGGTGGCGTCGTTTCGCCGCGGCGATCTCGCGTCGTGGCATCGCCACGAGCTCGTCGTCGAGCTCGTGAGCTTGGCATTGATTGGAGCAACTTGACTGGGAGTGGGCGCAACGGACGTATTCGAGAACGGGATGTTCTAATGGCCGCGGACCAGTCGGCTTCTTTCTCGATTAAGCCTTCGCCGCACGCGACTCTGCCAGACGTGCCTGGCACGTTGCAACGGCCATCAAGGATTCGTCGGACGATCGCCCGGCGCGCGCTCGCCAGTGTACAACAGACGGCACCAGTAACGCTGACGACACAAGTCAATGCGACGAAACTACTCGCCGCTCGGCAGAAATATAGCGACTGCGGGATGGAGACGATTCCCACTTTCGGCGACATTGTCGTGAAACTCGTCTCCGTCTTGTTGCCAGAATGTCCGGAATTGAATGCCTGTTGGGTCAACGATGCGATCTACGTTTACGATGAAATCAACATCGCGATCGCTGTGGACACGCCCGCTGGTCTTCTCGCTCCAGTGTTGCGAGGCGCCAACGCATTAAGCATCCAGAAAATTGCGGCCGAGTCGCGACGGCTGGTTGAGTTGGTGCGGTCAGGCAAGCACGCGGAATACGACCTGACTGGGGGCACTTTCACAATCACAAATCTCGGCATGTTCGACATCGACTATTTCACACCGATCATCAATCTGCCGCAGACAGCTATCCTTGGCATCGGGCGCATCACGGACGCTCCAGTTGTTATTGAAGGTCAAGTTGTTGCCGGAAAGATCCTATCGCTCAGCCTGACCTTCGACCACCGCGTCATCGACGGTGCGCCTGCGGCGCGCTGGCTGCAGCGGCTGACGAAGCTGATCCAACGGCCGGAGGAAGAAATCGTCCAAGAATTGGCAGTTAGTGCCAGAAGTAAGGGGTAGGATGAATTTGCCGATTCTGTCGGTGCATTTCGACATGGCGGATTGCCTGCGTCTGCCTTGCAAAATGGAGTGAATGGGTAAATTGGAATCAGTAGGCAAACCTGCCGTTGCCGATGTATCAATCTGGCAGCGATTCTATCCGCGGCGCAGATTGCGGGCGATGAGCTGCTGTTAACCCCAATACCGTTCAATGACGTGACGTAAGCAGCCCCTCCCGGAACAGGGATTGCTCCTCACAACTGGCCGTTCAGTTTAGGAAAGTGACACGAATTGCAGGCAATGGGAAAGAC
>JASLRF010000312.1 GCA_030744095.1 Pirellulaceae bacterium
GCATATCACCGCCAGCGTGTTCATCAACGACGATGAGTCGGGGCTGCACGCGGATTATGAGCGATGGCTGGAGGAACTTGTACCGTTTGACGCGGGGGCTGATCCCGCATCGGGCGGATATCTGCACAACCGCACAGGCGAAGATAACGCCGACGCCCATCACAAACGCCAGATCATGGGCCGCGAAGTTGTTGTCGCCATCACCGACGGCAAACTGCACCTCGGCCCGTGGGAACACATCTTCTATTACGAGTTTGACGGGCGGCGGCGGAAGCGGGTGCTGGTGAAGATCATCGGCGAGTAGGTTAGAATCAACAACTGTCGTTTAGTCGTTGTTCGCTGCGAACATTACGCCAAGTTCACGGAACAAACAGCAACTGTCATCAAACATGCCGCTTGATGGAACATCGCGCGGACCTCTCCCCCATTCGCGATGGCCCAAATCGTGTTTTCATTCATCTTTCCTCTTTAGGAGCGCTGCCGTGGCCCGCGTTTATGTCTCGACTGTCATTCATGCACCGGTCAACAAGGTCTGGGATTTGATCGGTGATTACAATTCGCTGCCCGCCTGGCATCCATTTGTCACCAATTGCAATATCGAAGACGAATTGCCCAGCGGACTGATTGGGTGCGTGCGTGCGATTGAAGTCAAAGATGACGGCGGCACAATTCGCGAACGGCTTGTTACGCTCTCCGACGAAGAGCATCTCTGTCGGTATTCGATCTTGACCGGTCCGTTGGCGGTTCGCAATTATCTGGCCACGATGTGGTTACTGCCCGTCACAACATCAAACGACACGTTCGCTCAATGGGAAGCAAATTTTGACACCGACCCAGCCGATCAGGCGGAGATGGTCGATTTGGTGACGAGCATCTTCAGTGAGGGGTTTGCCAGCGTTGAAGAGAAGCTTGGCAAGTCGCCGTGATCCCGACAACTAAACATCAACGCTTCTTTGTTGCCTTGTGGATCATTGTCTGGTGGATCGCAGCGGATCGGTTGGCGATAGAATCGATTCAGTTGCGTGAATTTGTTGCTCGCAAGCGAATCGCAATCTGCCTACAATGCGACCTTCTTCTGGCAATTGTCATCATATTTCCGATGCGAAACAAGGGATTCAGAAATGAACGGATCGACCAGTAAACTATCGCGACGCCGATTCCTTGCGGCCACGACAGCCGCAACCGTGGCGACCGTCGCAGCGCCGGCGGTGCTGACGGCAAGCAAGACCGACAAGCAGGTTATCTTGGGTGAAGGTGATCACCGCTATGAGGTGATTCACAACTGGCCGCAACTGCCTGAGAAATTCCACTGGCAGACAACGCATAACGTGGCGGTCGACAAACAGGGATTTGTTTATGTGATACACGAGGGGCGAGTAGATGAACCTGATCATCCGTCGATTTTCGTCTTCGACTCCGAGGGTCGCTACGTACGTTCGTTCGGCAACCAGTACCAGGGTGGCGGGCATGGGATTGAAGTGCGTCAGGAAGAGGGGCAAGAGTTTCTTTACGTCTGCGCCTACCAGCAGGTCAAAGCATTCTCCAAACTCGATCTGAAGGGCGAAGTCGTCTGGCACAACCATGCGCCGATGCAGTCAGAAGTGTACGCGGTGGGAGAAGACACCGATCCCAAAAAGAAGTGGGGACTTGATCGATTCATGCCGACGAACTTTGCATTCCTGCCGGGAGGCGATTTTTTCTTGACGGACGGCTACGGATCCTACTACATTCACCGGTACGACAAAGACGGCAATTGGAAAAGTAAGATGGGAGGTCCGGGCGAGGGTAAAGGTAAATTCAATTTGCCGCATGGCATCTGGATCGACAGTCGTCCGGGACGAGAATCTCAGATCGTGGTCTGCGATCGTGCAAATCATACACTGCAGTACCTTACGCTGGACGGCAAATACATCAAAACACTAACGGGCTATGGTCTGCCGGCGAACTGCGACACCTACGAAGACTTGTTGCTGGTGCCGGAACTCCGCGCGCGGCTCACGTTGTTGGGCAAAGACAACAAGGTCGTGGCCAGACTGGGCGCGGACGTCAAACGAATCACGTCGCAAAAGGGCATTCGAAACGACGCGGCGAAGTGGATCGACGGCAAGTTCGTCCATCCGCACGATGCCTGTTTCGACAATGACGGCAATATCCTCGTTGCCGAATGGGTCAAAACGGGCCGTATTTCGAAACTAACACGACTTGGATAGCCAATAGCTGGTGAATTGCCGCGATTGCCACTGATTGCCGAATGGGTCAAAACGGGCTGCATTTCGAAACCAAAATGACTTGGATAGTCAAGCTGTTGAGCCGGCGCGATTGCCACTGATTGAAATTGTGGTCTCCGTCCAGTATTTTCTGTTTGCCGGCTGACCCAGAGATGCATGTCGCCCTTATCTGCTTTCGATCACTCTTGTCGAGGAAATCCCATGTCTAACGTGGCCACTGAATACACCATTCGGCGTAAAGTATTCACACTCATTGGTGGAAAGTTCCATATTTACAACCGCGAAGGTGCATTGGTTGGTTTCTCCAAACAGAAGGCCTTCAAGCTTAAGGAAGACATCAGGGTTTTTACCGACGAATCGATGCAGCAGCCTATGCTGGCGATTGCGGCCAGGTCGATCATTGATTTCAGCGCTTGCTACGATGTAACGGATTCCAAGACTGGGCAGAAAGTTGGTGCGCTACGGCGCAAAGGGATGGCGTCAATGATCCGCGACGAATGGGACGTGTTGGACCCGCAAGACAATCCGATCTCGAAGCTGCGGGAGGATAGTACGTCTCTAGCCCTCGTGCGGCGGTTCCTGCCGATGGGGAACCTGGTGCCACAACACTTTGTGTTGGGTAACGACACGAATCAATTTGCGGACATGCGCACGCATTTCAATCCGTTTATTCACCGTATGACGATCACGGTCAACGCTGACTGCCCGTTTCACCCACTGTTGGTGTTGGCAGCGGCAGTGCTGCTGGTCGCGATCGAAGGACGGCAGAATAACTGAGGCCGAGTGCCAGTCGATTCTGCAAGGTCGTGTGGCACGCGAACCCTATCTGCCAGTCACAGACGGGACACTACGAGAGTGTGGTGCGAAAGGCGGTGCGGCAACCAGGCGTAGCGTTGTGCACTGTTTCGCATCGCGACCGTGAGACTCTTGGGAAATCCGGCGTTTGCGCGCTTATGCCGCTCTCGACTTCGATGGCGATCCCCTGTGCAACACGGTACCCCTCAAAGTGGGCGTACATGGATTCGAACCATGGACCTCGTCGTTATCAGAAACCCACTTGTTCCCGCGAAAAACCTGAAATTCCTCGGTGTTTCCGCATATTTTACCACCGAAACGGAACTTTGCAATCGTTATCACTCAATTGCATTCTTTCTCGCCGTATCGCGGTATTTTGGAAGTGGGCGGAATTGAAATCCGGTAGGCTACCGGTCTCGCGCGTGCGTGCGGGTGAAGGGCCATTTTCGACTCGCCTCTCGGGCCAGCAACATCCCCCAGCCGTATTTGCCCGCTTCGCCGTTCGGGATCGAGTGAGGTAGTCACTA
>JASLRF010000313.1 GCA_030744095.1 Pirellulaceae bacterium
AGTTGGTGTCACTGCCACTGACGTAGTGGTAAATCGCCACTCCGTGCGTTATTTTCATGAACATGAACACTCCAACATCGGAACCAGAGGCCAGCCCGCTGTGCCTGCGCGGCGGCATGGTCGGGATCGGCATGATCTTTGACGAGACGTATCGCCCCTTCTTCGAGAACTCGAGACGCGATGGGCTGTACGACCGCCGCTTTGGGCTTTGTGAAGTTGAATTGGCGGCCGTTGCCAGCCGGACCGGTCGTCGCGCAGAAGCATACAAGCAGGCTTCTCGAGGTAAGGTGGCCGATTTTCAAAGTTTTGCCGAGCCGAATGCGATCGACAAGCTTTTGGACATCGATGTCGATTTCGTCTGCGTGGCAACGCCGGATGATCGGCATTTTACAGCCGCCCACGCGGCGCTCGAGGCGGGCAAGCACGTGCTAATTGAAAAACCGTCGGTGTTGTCGTTGCAGGAATTGGACCAGCTGGACCGATTGGCACGTCTTAAGAATGTCTTGGCCAAAGTGGTTTATCACAAACTGTTTGATCCGGACCACAAGAAGTTGCGGACGCTTGTCGCCGATCAGACGTTGCAGCACGTCAACAACGGCTACTGCACACTGCTTGAACCTAAGATGATTTCTGGCGCACAATTCTCCGAGTGGATCACGGGCCGGAACCCCGGAACGTATGTCGCGGTGCACTATCTGAAGTTGATCGACTTTACGTTTGGCGGCAAGCTCAAGAGTGTCTCGTGCACGGGCCAGCGTGGGATCGTCGGCCCGCAGGATGGTCCAACTTGGGATTCGACCCAGTTGCGCGTGATCTATGAATATGCCTCGGGGCGCGAGGCCGCTTTCGACATTCACACCAGTTGGGTCACGCCGGACAATTTCCCCGGTTATGTGGAACAAGAAGTGCAATTTCGTTTTGACAATGGCGTCTGGAACGGACACAGCCGTCGTCGCGGTGTGGAATGCACAATCGAAGGCAAGACGCCCATCGAAGCCAAAATCTCCATCAACAACCATTACAGTGGTTCGTTCTTAGAGCCACACGGACAGCATTCGCACCGCGGCTATGGGATCGAAGTTCTGGATCGCTTCGCCCGCGAGGTCGCCAATGTGGAATACGGCGGATCAGCCGACCAACGTGATCGGCGGATCGCTGAAGCCCGTGATCTGTCCTACAACGACCTGTCTGCCGATCGTCAAGTCGTGGCGACCGTCCAAGCGATGGAAGCCATATTGGCGCGACACGCCGCCGGGCAGCCGAATTGTGTTGTACACGTCAACGAATCACGCGGCGGACTTGTCCTGTACCAGCCAACTTCGGACGAGCCCGATATTTTGTATGAACCTGCTGTCTAAACGGCGTGTCGACAGCCAAGAGACCGTGCGCTGGAGACCGTGCACTGAACCCAAGAGAGCCGATGTCGAACGAAAACCAAACCGACTCGTCCATCCAGCATCCAGGCGAAGAATCGTCGAATATCATCCGGCAACGTTTGACCCGGGTCGAGCCTAGGACCCTGCGTACGTTTACGCCGTCGCTGGCTTTGATCTCCAAGAGCGCTGGCAGTTATCATTTTACGCCCGAAGGTCGCAAACTTGCCGACTTCAGTTCTGGAGTGCTGGTCTCCAATTTGGGCCACAATCCGACGCGCTGGTGGAAACGGTTGCTCGACAATTTAGGTATTCGGAATCTCGACGAACGGGCCGAATTCATAGTGGCCGCGCCGCTTACGGCGTATAACGCCGCGACGGAATTGGAGGTCGAGGCCAGCGAACGACTGCTCGCGAACATGCGTTCCGCCGAAGGTGGAGGTCGTATGGAACAGGTGTTGTGGGCGGCCAGCGGCAGCGAAGCGGTTCAGAAAGCGCTCTGGGCATCGATGTCACGCGATCCGCAACGAAACATCATCCTGGCAACCCGTGGTGGCTTTCACGGCAAGAAGGGCTTGGCAGGTGCCGTGACAGGATCAGAAACCGACAAGGAACGTGACCCTCGCGTCCGCTTTATTAGTTTCCCCTTGGCCGAATGTGATGATCTGGCCACACGCCGCGAGGCGTTAGCCCTGGAAAAGTATCGCCAGGAACTTGCGAGCCTGGATCAAGAACTGGGTTCCCAAATCTGTTGCTTGATCACCGAACCCTATCTGGGTGGCGGTGGCTCGTACCATCCGCAGCCCGAATACCTGCAGATGCTACAGCAGTTTTGCCGCGATCACGATGTAATCTTCATTCTGGACGAGATTCAGTCGAATTTCGGTCGCACCGGACCGATGTATGCCTTCACCCACTACGGCATCGAACCGGATATCGTCTGCTTGGGAAAAGGTCTGGGGAATGGTGTTCCCGTTAGCGCTGCCGTGGGACGCCGTAGTATCTTTGACGGACTGGGCTATGGCGAAGGCTCAGACACCTGGAGTGCCAACCCTCTTTCTTCCGCCGCCGTGCTGGCCACGTTGGATGAATTTGAGCAAGACGACGTTTTGGCCCGAGGACAAGAGCTGGCCGCTGAATTGGAGGCCGGATTGCAACGCCTGAAAGAGACCGGTGTGATCGTAAAAGTGCGTGGTGAAGGGTGTGTCTGGGGCATCGAGTGTGCCGGTTTCGACCATTGCAAGCCCGAAGAAGTCGCCAACCTGTGTGTCGAGGCGTGCTACCGCGGCGACGCGAAAGGCCGCGCGATCCATTTGCTGGGACCGCTCGCCGGAAAAGTGATCCGTGTCAGTCCGCCGCTGGTGATGACAGTCGCGGAAGCACGCGAGTATCTCAAGGTGATGTACGGAATCTTTTCCGCTCTAGCTGCCAAGTTGGTGAAATCATGATCGATCCTGTCGAACTGATGCAATTGGCAGTCGAAGCCGCTCAGAGGGGGATTGCCGACGGTCAGAGCCCTTTCGGTTGTGCCATCGCATCCAACGACAAGGTCCTGGCCGTGGCGCACAATACCGTCGTCGCCTCGACCGATATTACCGCACACGCCGAAATCAACGCCTTGCGCGCGGCGTGTCGTGTCGCCGAGCAAGTTCATCTGGAGGATAGCTTGGTGGCCACAACCTGCGAACCATGTCCCATGTGCATGGCCGCGTTGCATTGGGCACGCGTTGGGACTGTTTTGTTTGGCGCCACGATTGCCGACGCCGAATCCGCTGGGTTCAACGAACTTCGCG
>JASLRF010000314.1 GCA_030744095.1 Pirellulaceae bacterium
CCTTGCCGATAATGTAAGCAAAGCCGCCCGAACGGATTGGTTTCGAACTGACCCATGCTTCGAGCGTGATCGAATCTCCAGCGTCGAAGTCCAACGGGCTGTCGGCTCCCGGATCTTTGATCCTCACGAAGCCCGACTCACCCGTAAACTCGATGGCTTTGTTGTCCGCATCAAACAGCGGGAACTCATCGCGACGTGGTCCGGCGGCTTCGAGCGTCAGAGTGCCACTCACGACACCAGCGAACGAATGGGCCGAATCGGCGCGATTGACGATCTCTGCAGGGTTCGAGTCGTGCAACCGCCAATAGCCGACGGGATTGTCGGCGAGCACAATCTCGCCATAGGTCCGGGATATTTCAGCGGCTTCGCTGGAACATCCAAGCAACCAACTGAATCCGACAATGCCGACGAAAAGTAGAACGGACTTCACTCCGCTGGGTTGAGGTGAGAGTAAGCGGAATGAACTTAAGACTTCTGCTGGTCTGGGCAAATGAAAAATCCTCTCAGATTGTCGTCTCTCGCAACTTGGCGAAAGTCAACCAACTCGCGCGGCGAATCAACTAAACAGCTCTTCGACGAGTGCGCCTCCTTTGACGAGTTGCGTTGGCTGGTCAGTCGATGGGATGATGTACTCGTCTCGTGGATCGATTCCGAGCGCGTGACAGAAGCTGACAAATAGATCCGGCACGTCCACAGGTCGATCGATAACCTTGACGCCGTCCTTGTCGGTGGCACCGATCACCTGGCCCGGCTTCACGCCAGCACCGGACAACGCGGCGAGCCAGCCTTCGGAGTAGTGGTCGCGTCCGCCCTTCTCCTTGAACTTCGGCGTTCGTCCAAACTCGCCCATCCAGACCACCAGGGTATCCTCGAGCATTCCGCGATCGGCAAGATCGGTCAGCAGGGTGGCATATCCTGCGTCGGTTTCCTGGGCCAGAATTGGGTTCTCTGCGAATCCGTTCTTATGCGTGTCCCAACCCTGGTCGTTTAGTGTGCCCGAGCTGAACACTTCGACAAACGTCACGCCTTGTTCGATTAATCGTCGCGCCAACAGACAACCCTGGCCGAACGGACTGCGGCCGTAGGCGTCTCGCAACTTCTCCGTTTCGCTGGACAGATCGAACACCTTTCGTTTGGGGCTGGTGACAAACCGGGCCGTACGATCGTAGATAGCTTGCTTTTCCTTCACGGCTTCTTGGCCGCCGTCTGCGGCAAACTCGTTGTCGAACAGGCCGGCCAGTTTCAGACGCCGCTCGAGCACTTCGTTGCTGACCGTGGGAGTCAGGTTTGGCGGCATCTTGCCAGGCATGGCAACCTTGAACGATTCGTACTTGGCACCAAGGATGCCGGCATTCACGTCGCGTGTGGCAATTCGCGGCTTGGAAATCCGTACGAACGGCGGCAGGTCGGTCTGCGACTGGACCAGTTCGTGCATCACGACCGAACCCCACGTCGGATACTGGAATGCTGGATTGGTCGGATAACCGGTCCGCACCAGGCGAATCGCCCGCATGTGGTCGCGTTCACCAGAATTCATCGACCGGATCAGGGTGATCCTATCCAAGACAGCGGCCGTCTTGGGCCAATGTTCGCCGACCTGAACGCCGGGAATCTTCGTGCTGATTGCTTTGGCCGGCCCCTGATTCTTCGATCCGATCTTGGGGTTGAAGGTCTCGAACTGGCTCGGCCCGCCGTCCATCCAGAGCAGGATCATTGCTTTGCCTCGGCTACGCAGCTGTTCAGCTTGGGCCACGAGCAAATCGTGCCAGGATAACGACATCACACCCGCGGCGGTCGTCACGCCGGCAAGGTGTTTGAGAAACGATCGCCGTTCAACGACGCCGTGTCCGTTCATGCCGATTCTCAAAGACGGGTGCCACATGCTATTGGTCCTTTCCCCTTTGCAAACGTCGTGCTAACGTCGGGTTGTGAACTCTGTGCTGTTGAGCCAGCTCCACAGTAGATCTTCATAAGCCGAGCCGCGCACGCCAGTCGACGCGATGTGCGTCTGCGAGATCTTCAGTTCTCGCTCAGTCGGTGCCCGGGCAAATACCAGCCGAAACAGCTGGGCCACGGCCACACCATCGTCTGGCTCGCCGGCAAGCAGCTTGGCGAGGACCGTGTCGCTGCCGAGCGACGCGTCAATCTGCTTCTGCAACTGGTCGTTGTTCATCATCCACAGCGCCTGCTGCATGGTCCGGGTTACCTGACGACGATCGACGGATGGATCGAAATTGAACACATCCTTCACCAGGTCGCGCGTGCTCTTCGGCGGCGGGGGGAAACGGAAGTTGCCATCCTGTTTGGCCTGCTTCGGTTTGATATTCGGTAATTGAATTGCCGCCGCCAGCGAATCGAAGACGTCGTCGCCCCGTAGCTTCTGTGGAAGTACGGCGGAATACAGTACGTGTGCCTTGCTCGCTGCGGGTAAACTGCGTTGGTACGCCTCGGTATTCATCAACAGGCGGAACAGCCCCTTGATGTCGTAGCCACTCGACGTGAACTGCTCAGCCAACGCTGCATGAACCTCAGGCAGCGTGGGTGTGACGTTTTCCGACAGGTGGTCGACGGGTTCATAGAAACCGCGCCCTATCAACCGCGACCAGATTCGGTTGGTGTAGGCTTTGGCAAAAAACTCATTCTGATCGCTGGCCAACCAATCGGCCAATGCCTGACGTCGCTTAACGTCGCTCAACCCCGGCGCAATTGGATCACCGTCGAATACGGCCGGCTGCATCGTCTCCTTCTTAAGTGGGAACTTGTGCTCACCGGAAGGTTTCGACGACACGAGGATCTGGCCCGCATCGTTCCAAGGCACCTTGGTATCCGTACGCACGAAGAATGCCGCTAGTTGGTGGAATTGATCTTGCTCCCAGCTTTCGCATTTGTGGTCGTGGCACTGTGCACACGCCAACTGCTGACCGAGAAAGATCCTCGCGGTCTCGGCAGCAAGCCGTTCGACGCTCGCTTCGTGAAACCCAATGAACGTGGCTTCCGGGTGTTCCTCCACCTTGCCGGTGGCGGTGATCAGTTTCCAAGTGATCTCGTCCCATGCGGCACCATTGTTCAGCCGCTCGGCCAGCCACCTCTTCAGCGGCCCGTAGTTTAGGAACGTCAACTGTGGCGTCGGTGTACGGTAGCTGATCGTGTCTGACCAATAACTGGCCCAGTTGCGACCAAAACTTTCGTTCGCTAACAGCTTGTCGACCGCCCGTTGACGCTTGCCCGGCGCCGAGTCCGCCAGGAACGCATCAAGTTCCATGGGCGATGGTTGCCGGCCGATCAGATCGAGGCTGGCGCGGCGGAGGAACTGCTGGTCGCCACAAATCTCAGCCACGGGCGCATCGCCGAGTGACGCCTTCAACAGGGCATCCAGCGACTCGGTGGTGAGCTTCACCACCGGTTCACGATCGCGCGGCTTCCACACTGCCACCTCTTGGGGCGCGGTTGCTTTTTTCTTGTCGTCCGCCTTTTTCTTGTCGTCCGCCTTTTTCTTGTCGGCCGCCTTTTTCT
>JASLRF010000315.1 GCA_030744095.1 Pirellulaceae bacterium
AGAATCCGAAGCTGAAGCGAATCGTGCCATCGCCGGGCAACGTGCCGATCGTTTCGTGGGCCAACGGCGCACAGTGATATCCGGCCCGAGTCGAAACTCGATGCTCTTCGGCAAGCCAACGCGCCACGTTCTCAGGTGTTACCCCTTCCATGGTCAGTGAGACGACCGCTGTCCGCCGCTGGATGTCAGGCGATCCGTACACAATCACGCCTCGTAGAGTTTTAAGTCCATCGAGAAATCGTTGCGTCAGCATCTGTTCATGCCTGCGCAATGTGTCGCGGCCTGTTTCGTGGATCCATCCGATTCCGGCGGTCATGCCAACGATGGCCAACAGATTGTGCGTTCCAACTTCATAGTTGGACGGATAGCGGCCTGACATCTCATGTTTGCCCGAATCCTTCCCAGTTCCGCCTTCGGCCAGAGTATCCAGTTGAATCCCCTTGCGGACGAACAGGCCGCCTCCGCCAGGAGGTCCAAACAGTCCTTTGTGGCCGGCAAACCCCAGCATGTCCGCGTGCAATGCTTCGACATCCACCGGCAGGACACCGGCGGCCTGTGCCGCATCCACCAGGTACAAAGCACCATAACGATCCGCAAGTTCACCGAGCTCGATCGCCGGCAAGATATCACCCGTCACATTGCTGGCCATCGTGCACGCCACGAGTTTAACGGCGCCACCCTTCAACTGATCTTCGACGAAGTCGAGGTCGATTGGATTGTCAGGTGAATACGGTGCCGTTTTGAATGTCACGCCGTGGTCGCGCGAGACTTTACGAATTGGGCGCGAGACAGCGTGATGCTCCAACCCGCTCATCACCACCACATCCCCTTCATGCCAATCCAAACCGAGAATCGCCAGGTTCAACGAATAGGTCGCCGATGGTGTGAAGATCAACCGCCTGGAATTCTTGATACCGAAGAATCTGGATACGTTCTCGCGACACGTTGCCATCAGCTCCGCGCATCGCTGACCTTCGTCTGACGTGGTACGCTCTGGACTGTTGAGCGACCGAAAACCCTGATCCACCGCCGCATAGACAACTTCCGGTTTGGGCCACGTGGTTGCGGCGTTGTTAAAGTACATTTGGCGTTGACCTTTCCGGCGAAATGCATCGGGTATTTTTGACGAAGCGGACTTCAGATGTGCCGTGCCATCGCCAGAGAATCTGTCGTAGGCTGGTCAAGCTTCCAGATCTTCGCTCGATCTCCAAGCTAATCTGTACTTTACCAACGCGTTGGGCATTCGCCAGTGTGTATTGCCGGGCAAGCCGCGGATTTGGCGAGATCGTCCCGTCTCCGCAGGTTTCGAGCAGGCAGCAAATCTACGATTCGCCGGTTGGAGATTGACATGGGAGTGATCATAATGGCCTCCCCGCCCCATTCCTCGCACTTTTTGGAGAACGTGATGCTTCGCTGTTTGACGATGGTTGCTCTGGCTTTGTTCACTGTCACCACTCTGGCTGCCGATGGTCCCCAAGCTGCCCCCGCCGAGCCTGGCGATATGCAGCGAATTTTCAACGGAAAAAACCTTACTGGATGGAATGGTGATTCGCGGCTGTGGTCCGTGAGAGATGGTGCCATTCGTGGCGAAACGACACCGGACAATCCCGCCAAAGGGAACACGTTCATCATTTGGAAGGATGGCGTTACAAAGGATTTCGAATTACGTCTTTCGTTTCGTTGCAATGCCACGAACAACTCCGGGATCCAATATCGATCGAAGCATATCACCGATGGCAAGGTTCGCAACGCTTGGGTCGTCAGAGGTTATCAGCACGAGATTCGCAATCAAGTTGACCTGCCGAGCGTCGCTGGGTTTATTTACGACGAAGGTGGTAAGCGAGGTCGAGCTTGCCTTGTCGGCGAGAAGGCCACGTGGAAAGAAGATGGCAAGAAGGTCACTGGTCAACTGATTGATGCGGCCGGATACAAGAAACTATTCAACCTGGATGGCTGGAACGACGTCGTGATCATCGGCCAAGGAACTCACATTCAGCACTATCTCAACAATCGACTGATCGTTGACTTCACAGATAATCATCCAAAACAAGCGCTCCTCAGCGGCATCCTTGCTTTTCAGCTTCATGCAGGTCCGCCGATGTGGGTGGAATTCAAAGACGTTCGAATCAAGAAACGTTGAGCTCGGTTCCGGGGTCTTACCTCTGGCGCAGCGCCTCATAGAACAACAAGGCCGCAGTGACTGAGACGTTGAGGCTGTCGGCGACGCCCAGCATCGGTAGCGAAATTGGCGTGACTGCGTCGCCTTGCCAGATATCAGACAGCCCCTGTGATTCACTGCCCAGTACCAGCGCAGTTGCCCGCCGGTAGGAAATGTCAGCGTAGTTCGTGCCGGCACCGACACGGGCCGCGACAATCTGAAAGCCGTTTTCTTCGAGCCAGTCCCGTGTGGTTTCCGCGGGTGCGGCCACCAACGGCACGGTGAACGCTGTCCCCAAACTGGCTCGAATCGCGTTGGGATTATAGAGGTCGGTGGCCCCATCGACGACGATCACTGCCGCGACACCAGCTCCGTCTGCCGATCGAATCACGGCACCCACATTGCCAG
>JASLRF010000316.1 GCA_030744095.1 Pirellulaceae bacterium
ATGTGCGTACCGAGCGCTGGCATGACGTCGGTCAAACGATCTCCGAAATACTCGTGTGTTTGGCAAGTCAGCAATCCGGCACGACTATTGAAGCGCGTGAAGTCTGGAGGCAATGCCAGGACTTTTTGGCGATCCCCGAGCCCGCTGAACACGGCGTGCAGCCGGTGGCGCAAGTCGTCGTCGGAAAGTGCAGTCGCGGGTGAACCTTCAGCCAGAAACAACGTCATCAGCAAAACTCAAGTTCTTAGAAAAGCAGCTTGGGATCGTTCGAGGAATTACTGTCCGATAGTCGCCTTTCGCGGAGCGAAAGACGACAATAAAAGATCGAATACTGCTTGGAGGTTGTACGGTAGCATCTGCTAGGTCGCGCAAAGGGGGTCGCGCAAAGGGGTCGGGAGTCTTTTTCGACCAGCGCGTTCTCGCAACGTCGGAGATGTTGACCGAAAAAGACTCCCGACCCCCTCGTAGTCGCTCGAACTTCAAAGCCTCGTTTGCCAGAACCTGTCCTATTGTAGCCAGAGGAGAGTGGGGAGGTCAGCAGGCAGAGTCCAGCGAATGTCCAATGTCGAACAAGGAATCTCGAAGGCAGAAGGAGGCAGTACTACTTCATTGTTCAAAGTTACTTGTTCAACATCCTGCGGTTCCTTCCTCGGCTGTCTCAGATTCCAGAGGTCGCAGGGGTTGGGCGTTCGAGGTTTGCCGAAGTTCAACGTTCGGCCGCCCACGAGTCCAACAGCTGTCAGACTTACCCGCAAGGCGGCAATGGGGCTCCCTGATTGTTCGGCGCGAGGAGCGGAAATCGTTTGACACATCACAAGTTATGCTCGATCATGCGCCTGGAAGAATAACGGCAAGAATTGCCAATTCGCGTCGAATAACACTTGACTGAACCAGTGGCCCTCGCATAAAGGATCGAACAATGCAATTTGTATTTATTTTGTGTGCCGTTGTCGGCGGGACGATCCTGATTTGCCAATTCGTGTTGACCCTGATTGGGTTGGGCGGAGACAGCTTCGATTTGGTTGACGATATGCCGGATGCCGGCGACATGGGCGACGTTGGTGACATCGGAGACCTGGAAAGTAGCGAGCATCACGGGTCGACGTTCATGTTCGGGATCCTGTCTTTCAAGACTCTGGTCGCCGCAACGACCTTTTTCGGCCTGACGGGAATGGCAGCGAGCACGGGTGGGTTGGGTTTGCCCATGCAGTTGTTGATCGCCGTGGTGTGCGGCGGATCTGCCCTGGTGATCGTGCACTGGCTGATGAGAACGTTGTTTCAACTGGGCCAGAGTGGCACATTGCAGATAAGCAACACACTCGGCAAAACCGCTACCGTCTACATCCCGATTCCGGGTGACAATGCGGGTACGGGAAAAGTGCAAGTCAAGGTTCAAGATCGTCTGGCGGAATTCGCAGCGACAACATCCGCGGGCGACAAACTTATCACAGGTGCTAAGGTTGTCGTAGTTGACGTGATTGATGGTTCGACATTGAAGGTCGAGCCGTTGAGCGAGCCGGCAGAGGCTAACGCATAATCCTCGGCCGAATCGGTTGCCAACTGCGGCGACGCAATCCTCATGTTATGAACGCAATGCGACGTGTCGGGACGCCGTGCGCCTCGATTGACACGATGAAATAGCACTTCTGGAGAAAGACCATGTTCGATTCAAGCTTGCTGGCACAAATACCTGACATTGGAAGTACTTCGTTCTGGATTATCGCCATCGTGATCGTCATCGTGATGAGCCTCTTTGGGTTCCTCGTCCTGCTGATGAAACAGTACAAGCGTTGCCCAAGCAATCGCTTGCTGGTGATTTACGGTCGCACGGGCAGGGGAAAGGCGTCTCGCACGGTCCATGGTGGTGCCGCTTTCATCGTCCCGTTGGTCCAAGACTATGCCTACCTGAGCTTAGAGCCGATCCAGATCGAGATTCCCTTGCGGGGGGCTCTGTCGATCGAAAACATTCGCGTAAACGTGCCCAGCGTCTTCACAGTCGCGATCAGCACGGAGCCGGCCGTCATGCAGCAAGCGTCGATTCGTTTGCTGGGTTTGTCGGCGGGCGAAATTCGCAAACAGGCTGAAGAAATCATTTTCGGTATTTTGCGACAGGTCATTGCGGGAATGGGTATCGAGGAAATCAACCGCGACCGCGACAAGTTCCTGCAACAAGTGCAACATCAGCTCGAACCGGAATTGGCCAAGATCGGTTTACAGTTGATCAACGTGAACATCACCGACATCACGGACGAATCCGGCTACATCGACGCGATTGGCCAGAAAGCGGCTTCCGAAGCGATCCAGAAAGCACGCGGTGACGTGGCCGACAACGAGAAGATGGGTGAAACCCGTGTCGCAGGTGCCGAACGTGACAAGGCGATTCAAGTCGCCAACGCTCGGCGAGACCAGTCGATTGGTACTCGCGAAGCGGAACGTGATCAGGCCGTGCGAGTCGCCACGCTGGAAAAGGAACAGGTCGTAGGCGAAAAAGAGGCTGCATTTGAACGAGAGTCAAACGTCAAAGACGCCGAGCGTGGTATGCGTGTTCGAGTGGCCGCGGCGGATGCCGAGGCGATCGACGGCGAAAACATCGCACAAGCTCAGATTGCGGCTTCTCAGGCCGAACTTGCCGTCAAACGAGCTGACGCCTATCAAACAGGTGAAAGCCGCAAGAAGGAAGCGGAAGCGGCCGTGCTAGTGGTTCAGAACAACGCCATGGCCGAAGCAGCTCTGGCCGACGCGGGTCGAGTTGAAGCTGAGCAGCGGGCCCAATTGGAAGCACCCGCCAAAGCTGAAAAAGCCAAGATGATCGTGGACGCGGAAGCCGCGGCCGAAAGGGTTCGGATTGCCGCCGTTGCACAGGCCGACGCGATCTTTGCCAAGCTGGACGCCGAAGCTCGCGGTAACTACGAGATCCTGGCCAAGAAGGGTGAAGGTCTGGAACGCATCGTTCAAGCCTGCGGAGGCTCGCAAGAGGCTTTCCAGATGATGATGCTGGAGCACTTGGACAACCTGGCCGAAGCATCGTCGAGGGCGATCTCGAACATCAAGTTCGACAAGGTGGTGGTCTGGGAGAATGGTGGCAAGGACGGACGAAGCAATACCGCTGATTTCCTCAGCGGAATGGCCCGAACCATGCCGCCCATGATGCAGGTGATGAAAGACATCGGCGGGATCGAACTGCCCGAAGCGTTGATTCGCTTTGCTGGTGACACGGCACCTGACGCTTCCAACAACGGCGAGCCAACGGCGGGGCCAAGGCAGGACAGCACGCCTGATCGCGGCACGACCTGATCGTCGCAGCTCGTCAAAGTCGAAATCAAACGGCACGTCTCCCATGACGTGCCGTTTTTTGATTCACACTATAACCACCACCCTGCCTGCAAGCTTTGCCCAGACGCCCCGACCTCAAGGGGCAATCCCAACATCGGCCAGAATTCGGCCGACACCCTGTCGCGAATCAGCCCGTCTTCGCGCTACAATGGGCGATTCCAATCTCTGTCACCGGAATTCGAGATGCCAAAAACAACCACCTCTAAGAAGTCCAAGCAAAAAACATCTGACAGCTCATCATCCGGAAAACTCCGGATTGGAAACGACTGGAATGCGATCAGCATCATCGCTCTGTCGCAGTCGAATCCTCTGAAAGCAGTGGCCGAATTCGTAGAAAACAGCATCGATGCGCATGCGCAGCACATTACGATCATTCGTGGCCGTGAAAAGGGCAAGTCTTACTTGCGGATCATCGACGACGGCGACGGCCTGCCGACGGATGCGGACGGTATTCCGGATTTCAAGTACGTCGCCACACACATTTGCGATTCCATTAAACGGCAAATGAAGTCGAAGGGTGAAAAGGGACTACAGGGCGAATTCGGCATCGGATTGCTTAGCTTCTGGACAGTCGGCGAGCAACTAAGCCTGGTCTCGACCGGCCGGGACGAGAAGTCCTACGAAATGCACATGAGCAAAGGCGATCCAAAATACACCGTCACGCGCCGCCGGCGCCTAGTTGCCGACCACGGCACGCAACTGACCGTCAGCCCATTGTTGTCCGGAATTCGGCACTTTACCGGCGAAAAGCTGCAATGGTACCTGGCGTCCGAACTGCGCGACCGGATTCGAAGTTCGGAGGTGGAAATCCGAATTCTCGACCGGCAGGCCCGAGCGGAATACTTGGTTCAACCTCAAGCGTTCTCCGGCCGGCATTTGAATAAGTTGAAGTCACCAAGCACACCACACGGCAACGTGTACGTCGAGCTGTACTTGGACGAGCCGAAACCGACCAACGGCGTTGCGCTTTACAGATCCGGCACGCGAGTCTTGGAGAACATCACGGAGCTTGACGAATTCCAGCATGCGCCATGGACATCAGGATACTTGCAGGGCATCATCGACGCGCCGTTCTTGAACGTAACACCGGGCACGAGTTTGGGCGTCATTCAAGACGATGCATTCGCCGTGTTTCGCGAGGCCATCGCGCCGTTGGCAGCAGCGCTTGACGAGATAATCGCGGAACAGAAACAAGCCGAAGAGGAAGAAGTCAATCGCGATACACTCAAGTCAATTCAACGGGCATTTCGTGAGGCGCTCCTGGCCCTGCCGGAAGAAGAATATGATTGGTTCGAAGTGTATGGCGTCAACGGTCGAGCTGTAAAACGTCCGGGACGACCCGGTAGCCCGTTGGGCTCGGCAACGCCTGCCGCCGCCGATGAAGGCGATGCTCCGCAACAGAAGGCGTTTTTCGAGCACGCGGGTCCGCTACATGGCGTACGCATTTCGCCAACCACGTCAGTCGTCTCCGTTCGTCAAGAACGAAATCTTCGTGCGGTGGCCCGTGATCGCAATCGTCGTGTAGTCGAGGGCGATCTGTCGTTCGACTGGAATATCGTTGCTGGTGGCGGCACGCTGGACCATTACGATCGCGAATGCGTCACGTTCACTGCATCGGGAGAACCCGAACTGGTCCAGCTGCGTGTGACGGTCACCCAAGGCAAAACCGAATGTTCGGCCGAAGCTGTAGTGACAGTGACGGATTCACTGCTGCCGGATCGCCCCAAATCCAGCGACCAGCGCGGTCTGCCCGACTATACGTTTGAAAATGCACCCGGCCAGCTATGGCGGTCTCGCTACGACACGGACCAGAATCTGATTGTCATCAACAGTGGACATCGCGATTTTGTCTACTCGACACGTCAAAAAACGCTCAAGCTGCGATACGCCTGCCGCCTATTTTCCAAAGAACTCGTGCTACATAACTTCCCCGGCTACAATCCCGAACAGCTGCTGGAACGGATGATCGAACTGTCACTCTACACCGAAGAGAACCTGCGGTAGCCGCGCCCATGAAACGCAAAATGGTCATTTTGACGGAAGGTTTCACCAATCCACACACGGCCAAGACGGCCAGTAGCGTGATCCGCTACGGCAACGACGAGGTTGTTGCGTTGTTAGACAGCACCGTCGCGGGCGAGACGACCCAGGCACTGCTGGGTGTTGGCGGCGACATTCCGGTCGTCGCCACGCTGGACGAAGCGCCGGCCGCCGATCTACTGCTGTTGGGAATCGCGCCTCCAGGTGGCAGCATTCCGGCGAATTGGCGGTCGGTGATCTTGGACGCCATTTCACGAGGCATGGACGTCACCGCCGGACTGCACGATTTCCTCACCGACGACGATGAATTCGTGGAGGCCGCCGCCACGCACGATGTGACGCTGACGGACGTTCGCAAGAACGACGAACGTGATATCGCTCGACGAACCGGTCTCCGCGGCGATTGCCTTCGCGTGCTGACCGTGGGCCATGATTGCAGCGTTGGAAAGATGCTGACTTCGATTGAATTGACTAATGGGCTCCAAACAGCCGGGTACGACGCGCACTTCGTCGCCACTGGCCAAACTGGAATCATGGTCTCTGGTGACGGTTGCCCGATCGATCGCGTGATCGCCGACTTTGTCAGCGGCTCAGTTGAAAAGATGATCCTCAAACATCAGCACCACGATATCTTGATGATCGAAGGACAAGGGAGCCTGGTGCACCCGTCGTACTCGGCGGTCACGTTGGGATTGATCCACGGTGCTTCTCCGCAAGCGATGGTGATGGTGTGCGAGTTGGGTCGCGAGACCATCACAGGCCTTGAACATCTGCGCATCCCGCCCTTGGCTAAGATCCGTGAACTGAACGAAACGATGGCCAGCATCTTCCACCCCTGTCCAGTCATCGGCATCGCAGTCAACAGCCGTCGCGTTTCGGCGGAGGAGGCGGCTGCCCAACGGCGACGGTTGCACGTCGAATTTGATCTGCCGGTCTGCGACGTGGTTCGAGATGGCCCGCAAGACTTGATCGATGCCGTCGTGGCCTTTCGAGAAAGTGATGGTTGGCGATCATGAAACTGATCCTACATCGATTCGATTTACCGCTTCGACATGTGTTTCGGATTTCCCGCGAGTCTATTTCGACTCAGCCAACGCTGGTCGTCGAACTCCAGGCGGATGGACACTCCGGTTTCGGGGAAGCGACCACGAACAATTACTACGGCTTCACGTACGAAAACATGGCCGCCACGTTGTACGCGGTCCGCGACAAGATTGAAGGCTGGTCGCTGGAGAATCCCGCAGAGTTCTGGCAGGCAATGCACCCGCTACTGGGCGACAATCCGTTCGCCCAGTGTGCGCTCGATCAGGCAGCACATGACCTGTGGGGCAAACAACGGGATCAACCCGTGTATCGGCTGTGGGGATTACAGCCAGAGAACATGCCGTTGACCAATTACACGATCGGCATCGACGAGATCGACGTGATGGTCGCTAAGATGAACGAATTCCCTGACTGGCCCGTCTACAAAATAAAGCTGGGGACCGAGCACGATTTGGAGATCGTGCAGGCGCTACGCGAACACACCGATGCCACGTTTCGGGTCGATGCGAACTGCGGCTGGAACGTTGATGAGACCATTCGAAATTCGGTAGCGTTAGAAGAATTGGATGTCGAGTTTATCGAACAACCGCTGGTGGCCGATCGTTGGGACGACATGAAACGTGTCCATGCGGAATCCGCACTTCCTATCATTGCCGACGAAAGCTGCATCGTGCCCGCCGATGTCGATCGCTGCGCAGGCCACTTTCACGGCATCAACATCAAGCTGGTCAAGTGTGGTGGATTAACGCCAGCTCGGCAGATGATCGCGCGAGCACGCGAGTTGGAGATGCGCGTCATGGTCGGATGCATGACGGAATCGAGTGTTGGGATTTCCGCGATCGCTCAGTTGTTACCGCTATTGGACTATGTCGACATGGACGGTGCGCTACTGCTTGCCGAGGACATTGCCACCGGTGTTACCGTTGACCAAGGTGTCTGTCACTACGCTGCGGAAAACGGCTGCGGTGTGCGGTTGATCGCACCAGCCGCCGATGCGGCAAGTTAGACAGTTTGGAGCGGTTGTAGCGGACCGACTTTCGCTATTTGGACTGCAGCCCATCATCACGACCTCGTCTATCCAGACGTATAATTGTCATCGGATGACGGCGCGACGCCTTCTAGCACACTTGTTGTCTGCGAGCCCTTTCGCCGCCCGTTCAGAAAAACACAGGTGTCCAATGACAGAGTCAGTAGATAATGCAAAAGCCGCATCCAGCGATCTGCCGAACGACCGGCTGAGCGAGCCTAAGGCGCGGGCCAAACGACGACCGACGCATGACCTGATTCAGACGATCAAAGAATACGCAGACAAACTGGCGGGCGACGGAACGACGCGCGGCGATTTAAAGATCCTCAGCCGGACCCTACGGGAGCTGCGCTATGCGTTCAAGGTATTTTCACCGTATCGACACCGCCGTAAAATCACCGTGTTTGGCTCCGCGCGAACACCGCAAGAAGCACCCACTTACCAGCAGGCCGTGCAGCTAGGACGAGCGATGTCGGAAGAGGATTGGCTCGTCATCACGGGCGCCGCCAGCGGCATTATGGAGGCTGGACATCGTGGCTCGGGTCGAAAGCATGCCATGGGTCTGAACATCATGCTGCCCTTCGAGCAAGAATCGAATCCGATCATTGCCGGTGACAAAAAACTCGTACACATGAAGTACTTCTTCACGCGCAAACTGATGTTCGTCAAGGAATGCGACGCCGTGGCCTGCTTGCCGGGAGGATTTGGCACGCTAGACGAAGCGCTCGAAGTGCTCACCTTGATGCAGACTGGCAAGCAGAACATCATTCCGGTGGTGTTGCTGGACGCACCCGGCGGCACATTTTGGAATACCTTTCATCGCTTCGTACTGGAGCAACTGCTGCACGGTGATATGATCTCTGACGAGGACTTGCACCTGTACAAGATCACCGATTCGTACGAAGCGGCCGTCCGGGAAATCATCCACTTCTATTCCAACTATCACAGTATGCGGTATGTCAAAGGCAAGCTGGTTGTGCGGATGCACCGCTCGCTTTCCAGCGAGCGTTTGCAAGCACTGAATGAACGCTTCTCCGATATCCTGACCGATGGCACGTTCGAACAATCCGCGCCCTTGGAAGCGGAGCTAGACGAGGTTCACCTGGCCCACAAACCTCGACTTGTCTTCGAATTCAATCGTCGCAATCACGGCCGCCTGAGGCAGTTAATCGACTACATCAACCAACCGGATTCGGAATGAACGCCCATCTCCTTGCCGACTGTAACAGGAATGCCTAGTGAGGCTGTACCTCAGACCGATGCGAGCTATCGCTCGGTTGCGGCGACCCGCTCCCCGACGAACCTGCAGTTGGTGCCCGTCGCTGAAGACTCGACTCATTTGCCAGGAAGAACCTGGTACGAGCTTTCTGGTGAGATGGCGTCAGGTTGATAGAATCGTCCATCGTTGCGGTATTGCGTCGGCGATGCGGCTAGTGGTGCGTCAACATAGAGTTTACTAATCCTTGGATACCGTGTATGTACCGATTCTTCGGTAAGTTCTTTCACGTATCCAAGGATGGATTTGATGCAAAAGGTCTATGTGGTTCAATTGTCGAGCGAGGAACGGGAGC
>JASLRF010000317.1 GCA_030744095.1 Pirellulaceae bacterium
TCATCGTCAGGTCGCCGTCGGAGGGATCGAACGTGTTGTCGTTGACGATTGCCGCAGCGTTGCCGATCCTCAGGATCGAAACGTTTGTACCTCCGTTGTCGACATCCGTCACGAACGCAGTGCTAGTCGTCCCATTATCCAAACCTACAGACCAACCGGGCGGCAGGCCGGCGGCGTTGCCGACAAAACCGTCGTCGACATTCGTGACGACGCCGGATAGCGTCACATCGCGCCCGCTGGCGTTGAGGCTGCTGAGCAGCACTTGCATCGTCTCGTCCAGTTCGACTTTATTGTCTTCGGTCAAGTTGACGATGATCTGGCCGGACGAATCGCCGGCGTTGATCGTCAGCGTGTCGCTATCGCCTACATAGTCGGTGTCGCTGCCGCCAGTCCCATCGCCCGCAGTGCCGTTCTGCGTTTCGAAATCGACGCTCACATTGACGTCGACAGGGTTGTCCAGCGTCACGTTGAAGACCAATTGCTGGTTGTCGCCCGCATCGCCTTCCACGACCGTCGCGTCAGCGATGGTCAGCGTGGCGCTGTCGTCGTTGTTCAGCGTAAGTGTCGCCGTGGGCTGAGTCGCACCGGCCTGGCCATTGTCGGTGAAGTTGGCGAAGGAAAGGGCGATGTTCTCGTCCAACTCGACGGTCGTCTCACCCAGAATCTCGATGGGAACCGTCTGGGACGTTTCGTTCGCGGGGAAAGTGATCGTGATCGGGCCGGCGGTGAAGTCGGCGCCCACGGTTGCCGGATTGGCAGCGCCGGCGGCAAGCACGACGTCGACCGATGTTTCGATCGTCGTTGTGTTCGACCGGGTGACGGTGACGACATTGGTCGTGTTGGTGGTGTCGCCTTCAGTGGCCGAGTACGTAGCCGCCGAGAAGTCGTAAATCGGCAGCGGGTTCACCGTGATGTCAGTCCAGTAATCGGTGAAGCCGTCGTCCTTGTCGATGATACGGCCCTTGACCGTGTGCGTGCCCGGCCCGACCAGGTAGCTTGCCAGAACCGTTGCCGAGTCACCGTCCGTGGTCGAACCGGCATACGTGCCGTCGCCTGAGTCGAAGGCGCCGTCGTTGTCGTAGTCGTAGGCGTAACGGAAGCCGGCCGTCGTGTCGGCAGTCGAAGGATCAAACTGGCTGGCGAAGGAGACGTTGGCCGAACCGCCTTCGTTCACCGGTCCGTCGTTGGAGAACGTCGCCGTCGGAGCCACGTTGTTCACGACCAGTTGAAAATCAGCAGTGTTCGAAGCGCCGTTGCTGTCCGTGGCCGTGATCGTCACCGTCTGCGACTCGCTCGGACCGTCGTCGGTGGCGAACGACCAATCCGGGGTAGTCCAATCCGTATTGGGATCCATGTTGGTCAGCGTGCCGGTATTTCCATTGCCTGTCGAGTCGCTGGCGGTTGTGCTGCCAGTGCCGTCGTTCAGTTTGTAATAAGAAAGCAATCCTGGTTCGCTGCCGGATAGCTCGATGTTCATGTTGGCCAGAATCTCGGCTGGCGTGCGGAGCCCGTTCCAGATGCGGATCTCGTCGATCTCGCCGTCCCATTCACCTTCGAACACAGGGTGGTAGTCACCGATATAGAGTGCGCCAGTGATGGCCCCTGACGCGGAAGCAATGTTCGTCGTGGGCAGAGCGACGCCATCAATGTAGGGCGTGTAGTTGCCGTCGCGATCGAATGTCCCCGCCAGGTGATGCCATTGACCGTCGTTCAGTGGATCGCCAACCGTATCAAGCAGGACGTCGCCCCCGCTCGTATGAAGGAACCCGTAGTGCCTGCCCTGTCCATTGAGTGCCACTCCAAACGACGTATTTCTTCTGCCCAGGATATACTGCCAGCGCGTGTCGGTTGTCTTGAACCATGCCTCGACCGTAAAGTCGCTAGTTCCAATGACCAGCGGCGGCAATTCGACACGATCGTTGACCCCATCGAAGTCCAACGCAGCGCGACCAACCTCGCCGACAGAAGCCGTGAGTGTGACATCATCGCCGTCGGGATCGCTGGACGTGATTCCATTTGTCGCCGTCTGGCCTTCGTCGAGGGTCACTGTCGCGTTGTCGACGGAGACATCGGGCGGGGAGTTTGTAGCTTCAAACGCCGCGCCAGCGATGCCCGTGGCAATCAGAGGGCCGACGGAGGTCGCCGCACCAGTGCTTGTATTGACCGTGTGCAGCGTCTCAGTTCCCGAGTCGACCATGTACAACGTCCCGGTCGACGGCTCGAAGGCCAGCCCGGAACGGTGCGTATCGACCCCCAACGAACCCACGGCGGTTGCCGCACCGGTCGCGGTGTTGATCGTCAAAAACTGGTTTGTTATGTCATCAGTACCATAGAGTGTGCCGGTCGTGGTTTCGAATTCCAGTCCGCCGACCTCATCGAAGCCAAGGCTACCAACTGACGTGGCCGCACCCGTCGTGGGGTTGACCGTGTAAAGCAATTCAGTATTCGAATCGGAGAGGTAGAAGGTCGTCGAAATCGGATCAAACGCGAGACCTCCATCGTGCAAGTCAAAACCGATTGACCCAACGACGGTCGCGGCCCCAGTTGAAGTGTTGAAGGTCACCAGTTTGTCCGCGACCCCGTCGACTCCGTACAACGTGCCGGTATTGTCGAACGTCAACCCTGAAATCGAATCATTGCCAGGTAAACCGGAACTACCCACGAGGGTCGCATTTCCAGAGGTAGTGTCGATGGTGAAAAGACTGTCGCTGTCGACGTCCGAGCCGTAAAGAACGTCACCCGCGAGCAGGACGCGCCCTTCCAACGATTCCATCATCAGGCGTTTGGGGCGTTGTTGCGAGCGCCTGTGAATCGACTGAAGAAGACGGCTGAACAGTCCAGGCTGATACAGACGACAGAGAACATCGGATTTGAACGGGTTGCGAAACATGTTGAGGCTCCTAACAAAAGGCGGGCGTCAGATCGGTGTCTTGTGCCACCTATGACTAGTAGTTGGTCGAGTGTGCATCACAGCCGGTCGCCAGCGGGCAAAGAAACAAGTTCCAAGAAACGAAAACGCCGCCTCCATGCCTCTGCATGTGGCGGCGCGTGCAGTGTCGTTCTCTTTGCCGACGATGATTCGGATTGCACAATAAAGGATGTCAATATCCAGTTGTCCTGTTTTTGGATACCGAGTATTGGGGAACTCAAAAACATCAACGCCAAGATTGGAATTCCGACTAACCAAACTGTTTATGTCGCTGTGCGCGGACAATTGGACAAAGCGGCCGGATTTTTTCAAAAAAGTCTCACCCCAATACCCACGTCCGTGTTCGGCGCGGGTCTCCGAACCCCGTTCTTCCGGCGACGGCGGGTCTCCGGGGGGCATTGCGGCGCTTCGCCTCGTGGTGCGAGCCGTGGCCAGAAACTGGGCCATCTCGGCAGGTCAGCTCACACGTGGACCTTTGGTCGAAGACGTGTGCGATGTCGCGGATCCACGCGCAACTGGACTTGCGTACAGTCGGTTCGCCGCGGTGACGCCGGGGAGCGGCGCGTCATTTTGCGCTGTGCTCGTCTGCTCGCGAGAAGACCAGGATTTCGTCCGCGCCGCGGTCGGTGATGGCCATCTGTTCGCCGTCAGGCGAAATGTCGATCCCTCCGCGCGACGGCAGCGTTAAACCGGAATAGATGACCTCACCCGCCAGGCGGTTCTCATCATCTGTCGCACTCAGGCGAACAACGCGCGATTTCGTCTTGGGCGTGCGAGCGCGACAAACGACAAACAAATCCGACGTAAGCGGGTCACAGCAAATCCCTTCGGCTCCTTCCAGCGGCGGATCCGTTGCGACAGAGATCAAACGGCCGCCGTCGCTCCGATACAGCGAACTGCGTGTGTTCCGTCCCATGTCGCCGTTAACGTCGGTCACGTACAGCACGTCACCACGAAACGTCACGTCGCCTGGCATGGCCAGAAAACCGCCTTCAAGAACACTGCGATTGGGCTGTTCGTCATCCAGACGGATCAGCAAGACACGTCCGTGTCCAGTTTCAAGCCGGAAAGCGATCGCGGCCCGGTGGGAGCTGGGTGGAACGTCGATTCCGCCGGGATCGACGGTTCTGCCCTCGGCCATGTCGAACGAACCAGTAACTTGCCGCGTGTTCAAATCAACCTGCCGGATGACACTTTCGTCGCGCACCGAGTAGAGCAACGTTCGACCGTCCGGCGCGATGGCCAATGTTCGCGCAACTCCTTGGGCGATCTGAGTGGCCCGCCCGTCTTCCTCGATCCGCTGGACTCCCTTTAACGAGCAACAGTACAACCGGCCGTCCCGTGGATTGAAATGGGCCGACCTGACGTCGCCAAGTCCCCCGTAAGTTCGCGAATGTTTCCAGCCAATTGCAGTCCGCACTTTGCTGTCGCTTGCCGAGACGATTTGATTCGCGGAGACCCCTTGTCCGTCGACGGTGAGCGGAGCAGTCGTAGCGATCTCCACAAGCACGCGGAAGCCGCTGGTCTTCTGCCGCAAGCTGCGCCTTTCGCCGCCAACCCGAGCACGACATGAGGAACGCAACGCGGCCGGCTGGGAATGAAACGATCCACCGCGAGTAGCAATCGGCCCGGTCGGCTCGACATTGCCCACTGGATCGATCAGTTCGGTTTCCGTGTATCCGGCAAGGTCGTCGAGTGGCCATTCCGTCGCATTGCCGTGGATATCGAACAGCCCGAATGGATTCGCCGGTTTCTTTCCAACGGGCTGAGTTCTGCCGCGGCTTTGTGGTTGACAGACCGCGACGTCTTCGAGCAGTTCATACTCATCACCGGGCCAGTACAGCGTGGTTGTGCCGGCGCGGCAGGCGTACTCCCACTCAGCCGCTGCCGGCAATCGGCAGGTGACGCCTTCCTTCTGACTCAACCATTCGCAGAACGCCACGGCATCGTGCCACGAAATCGCCAACACCGGATGATCCTCGGACTGAGGGAATGGAAGGTTGCGCCACGATAGCCCGGAAATGTGCTCGTGAGTCTTCGCGCCCGCCGCCTCTTTTCCGTGAGCATGTCCTTCTTTCTCCGCCAGCGTTTCATATCCTGACTCTCTCGCAAATTGTTCAAACTGACTCACCGTGACTTCAGTTTTCGCGAGGTAGAACGGCTTGGTCAGTGTTACGCGACAGAGTGGCACGCCCTTCTGATGCCCAGGGCTGTCTTTTGGTTCTCCCATCGAAAACTCGCCAGGCGGGATGAGTCGGAACTTCATGCCCATTGAGTTTTCGTTTTCAATGGGCAGTGACAGATGATTGGCCCACGCCCGTTGATGCTGTTCGGCTTGCTCTCGATCAAATGGCGCGACAGCACGAGGCGGTTGCTTGCCTGGCACAGAAGGTCCATTCGCAGAGGTCGCGGGATTTGCGTCAGTCGCGGCTTGAGGATTGAACAGCCACGTTCGCGCGATTAGCCCCAGAACTGAAATTGCGAGCAACGTTCCAAGCGCCCCAATCACCATTGTTTTGTTACGTCGTGGCCGCTCTCCTGCGATCGCCACGGTCGGTGCGATCGGCTTCGTCACAGATTTGCCGGTTTTCGATTCACCCATCTCGCCAATTTGATTCCACAGTCCGCGCAGATCAGCCTGGTCGACGAATGTTGCCAATGTGTCAACAACTTCCACCGGCGTCTGAAAGCGATCACTTGGATCGCAGGAGAGCATCCGATCCACGATTGTCACCAATTCGGACGGAAGGTCGTCGCGTCGAGAGGCGATGGACGGAATCTCGTCTCGCCCCAGAGCGGCGAGCTTCTGCAACGAACTGCCGTACTTCGCGCTGGACAGCGGCGCCTCACCCGTCAGCAGCTTGAAGAGCGTGGCTCCCAAGCTAAAAATGTCCGCCCGGATGTCAACTCCGTGCGTGTTTTCGACTTGCTCGGGCGCCATGTAATCGATGGTTCCCATAACTTGGCCCGTTGAAGTCAGGTCGTCGCCGTCACCATCGTGATCGAGGAGCGCCAACCCAAGGTCGAGAATCTTAACGACAGGGTCAAGAGTCGTCACGGGGACAGAGTCTCGAGTTGAGGAGGACTTCGAACTCTTGCTCTCGACCTTCGGCACTCGACTCGCGAACGTTATCATCAGATTCGATGGTTTGATGTCGCGATGCACCATTCCCTGATGATGTACGAAATCTAATCCAACGGCCGCTTGCCGGATCAATTCGCAGGCGTCGGCGACGCCCAGGAGCCCTGTCTTGCGGACCAGTCGGGACAAGTCAATCCCATCAACCAGTTCCATCACCAAGTAATGAATGTCGCCGTCTTGGTCCGCATCGGTTGCGTGAACGATATGCGGGTGCTGAAGTTGACCAATCAACTTCATTTCGCGGTCAAAACGCGCGATGGCGTCCGGATCGTTCAAACGGTGCGACGATAGAATCTTGATGGCGACCACTCGGTCGAGTTTGGTGTGCAACGCCTTGTAGACGTTGCCCATGCCGCCGGAGCGGAGCTTTTCAAGAAGGCGATATCGTCCCAGTTGCTCGATCGACAACTCACCGCTTACCGATTCGCCGGACGACACAGATTCGACTCGACTCACCGCGTCCGCAATCGACGATGCGCATCGCGATTCATCCTCAAAACTGTCGTTAGGGATGCTCCGTTGCAATCCCGCCACAAACTCGTCGCTCGGCCGGTCCAAGGTCGCCAGCTTGTCTTGACAGTCAACACACTTTTCAATGTGCGCGGCCACAACTTCATAGCGATCGGGATGAAGATCGCCAAGCGAAAACCTGGTCAGGGTCTCATGCGCGTGACACACATCAGTTGATCGACGTTCCTCGTTCATGGCGCAACGTAGCTCGCATTCCGGCCCCAACGACTCGATGTCAGTTGTTCATGATAGTTCGTCGAGCTCAGAGCGCAGCCGATGCAAGAGCCTTGACCGGATCTTGTAAACACTCCACACCGACATCCCAAGTGCGGTCGCAACTTCTT